>DASRZO010000264.1:0-2745 GCA_035686405.1 Pseudomonadales bacterium
CCTTCTCTCCTGTGGTCTCGTTATCTAAGTGTCCCGCGTCACCTTGCTTCGAGGCCAGTACCCTGGTCGCCCTCCGCGGTGTGGCGAGCATACATGAAAAGTTCACGTCGATAACTAGCGGACACCGCGCGTCGCCGTGTCCGGCGCGCCCTTGCATCGCGGTCGCGTTCGGACATCATGCACCGTCACGGCCCACTGACAGCAGCAATGACAGCGACGACGTTTCCCACCGGTTTGTGCTTCGGCGAGGGGCGTCGGCGCAGCGATCGCGGCGACGCCACGGGCGCGCCTTGAGCACGGCCATGCGGCGCATCGCGATCGGTTGGGTCGTGTCGATCGCGTTCGCGCTGCGCGTCTTCGCGGCGGCACCGCCGCCGCCCGTGCCGGCCGACGCCGCTGCCGACGCGACGGTTTCGGCGTCCGGCGAACTGACGATGATCGAAGCGATCGACCGCGCACTGAAACAGAACTACCACCTGCTGGCCGAGGCGCAGAACGTCGTGATCGGTCGCGCCGACGTCGGCATCGCGCGATCCGACCTGCTGCCGCACGTCGACTCGGCCCTGCGCGGTAACCGGATCGACAGCGACCGCGCCAAGGCCGCGGTCGGCCAAATGCCGGAATACCAATCGTTCGCATCGCTCGCGCTGCATCAGAGCGTGTACTCCGACAAGGTGTGGTCCGCGTACCAAGTGCAGGGCATGTTGCAGGTCGCCCGCGAGCAAGATCAGGAAGCGCGCGTGCTCGACACGATCCTCGCAACGGCCGTCGCGTACCTCGATCTACTGCGCGCCGAAGCCCTGCTCGAAGTCGACCGCAAAAACCTGAAGGTCACCGAAGCGAACTACCAACGCGCGACCGCACGCGTCGAACTCGGCGTCGGCACGCGATCCGAGATCTACCGCTGGGAGACCGCCCGCGCGAACGCGAAGGGCAGCGTCGTCGGCGCGGAAGCTACTGCGCTGCAAGCGCGCATCGCGTTGAACCGCACCATGAACGAGCCGCTCGGCAACCAATACACGACCGAAACGCCGTCGATCGAAGAGTCGTACTTCATGGTGTCGTCGCCGGCGATTCGCGCCGAGCTCGCAAAGCCGGGTTCGCGCGCGCTGCTGCGCAAGTATTTTCTCGACGAAACGCTCGCCGGCGCGCCCGAGATCAAGGCGATGCAGAAGCGCATCGACGCGCAGAACCGCGAAGTGACGACCACCGAACGCGCGTTCTATCTGCCGGAGTTCTCGGCGCAGGCAGGCGTCGATCAGGAACTCGGCCGCGGCGGCGCCGGCACCGAACAAGTCGACTTCTCGAAGTTGTTCCCGGGCGCGCTCGGCGGGATCACCGACAAGACCAACTGGGCGCTCGGCGTCGAAGCGCGGCTGCCGTTGTATCAAGGCGGCGCACGCACGGCCGAACGCGACCGCGCCCAGGCCCAGCTCGATCAGCAGCAACTGCAGTACGACGACTTGATCGTCGGTCTGCAATCCGGCGTGTTGCAGCAGACGCTGTCGACCGAAGCCCGCTTCGACCAGATCGCGTACACGCGCACCGCGGCGGAAGCCGGCCGCAACAACTTGGAACTCGTCACCGAAGCGTACGAGCGCGGCGTGATGACGGTGACCGACCTCGTCGACGCGCAGTTCTCCGCGTTCAACGCCGACCAGGACGCGGCGAACGCCGTCTACGATTTCCTGATCGATTACTTGCGGTTACAACGCTACACGGGCCACTTCGACATCGTCGCGACGCCGCAGGAGCGCGCCGACATGCAGGAGCGCCTGCGCCAAGCGCTGAGTCACTGACGCGTTCCGGTACGTCTCCCGTACTCGGTCCGTTCGACTACGCCCCTTCGCGCGTTTGTCGGGCGATCGCGTCGGCGAACGCGGTCAGCGCGTCGCCCAGCTGCCGCGCGAGTTCGGCATCGGCGGCAATACCGGCGGCGTCGAGATTGCGGCCGAGCAACGGCAGCGTGATCGACGCCGCGTCGACGATGTCGCCGGACATCGTCGCGACCGTCGTGCGCAGCGACGCATACGCGTGTTGCGAACGATTCGACGCGCTCAGGATCGCGACCGGCTTGCCGACGAATTCCGAACCGCTGACGAGCCAATCGAGGGCGTTCTTCAGCGATCCCGGCACACCGCGCGCGTATTCCGGCGTCGAGAGGATGAGTCCGTCTGCGGCCGCCAATCGGCGCTTCAACTCCATCACGGCATCGACCGTCGCCGGTTCGACATCGGGATTGAAGTGCGGCAAGCGATCGAGACCGTCGTACAGATCGATCGTCACGCCGGCAGGCGCGACCGCCGTCGCCGCGCGCAGCAATTCGGTGTTCGACGATTGCCGCCGCAAGCTGCCGGAAATCGCGAGCCACCGCATCGATCGCTCCGTCACACGTGGGCGAGCGTCAACGGCGCGGGGCTGCGACCGTCGACGTCGACGAAGCCGATTTCGCGCCCGAGCACGTTCGCGACCGCGCGCTCGGTGTCGGCGTCGTTCGTGTGATCGCACCGGATCGCGCGACATGCGGCGCCGTCGCCCGGCGCCGCAACGTCGTCCGGGGATGCAACCGAGCGGCCGGTGACGTATACGCGCGCCCCACACTCGAGCAGGACGTCGGCGATTCCTTTGCCGACGCCGCGCGTCGCGCCGGTGACCAACGCCACGGTGCCGTCGAGTGCCGGAGCTTGCGCCACTCTTTGCTCGTTAGACCCGCTCGTCGCAATGGCTCGTCAGGTGTCTGGGCAT
>DASRZO010000265.1:0-7617 GCA_035686405.1 Pseudomonadales bacterium
TTACGGCGCAACGCGCGCGCGGCAGCTGTGGCAGCTCGGCGAAGCGGCGCGCGATCTGGTCAAGCGTCTCATCGACGAATTGCGCATCGATTGCGATCTGACGCCGGGCATCGCAAACGTCGCGCACAAGGCGCGCTACGTTCCGGAATATCACGCGCTGGCGGACAAGCTCGCGACTCGATACGGCCGTCGGTATTTGCAGAAGCTCGACGCCGCAGAGACGCGCGCGCTGATCGGAACCGACGTCTACTACGGCGGCTACGTCGATTGGGAGGCGGCGCATCTGCATCCGCTCAATCTCGCGCTCGGCGTCGCGCGCGCGTGTCTCGACGCGGGCGTCCGCATATTCGAAACGACGCGCGCTGTCGCGTTCGACGATCGCGCCCGCGTGATCGTGCGCACCGAGCGCGGCAGCATCGTCGCGGATCATCTCGTCGTCGCCGCGAACGGCTACCTCGGCGGGCTCGCGCCGAAGCTCGCCGGCCGCATCATGCCGATCAACAACTTCATCGTCGCAACCGAACCGCTCGATGCCGCGCTCGCCGACGAGATCAATCCACGGCGCATCGCCGTCGGCGACTCGCGTTTCGTGATCAACTATTTCCGCATGAGCGCCGACCGCCGCATGGTGTTCGGCGGCGGCGAGAATTATCGCGCGCGCTTTCCCGCCGACATCGCCGCGTTCGTGCGGCCGTACCTGTTGAAGATCTATCCGCAACTCGCGCCGCTCACGATCGAGTACGCGTGGGGCGGCACGCTCGCGATTACGCTCAATCGCATGCCGCACTTCGGCCGGCTCGGATCGCGCGTCTATTTCGCGCACGGCTATTCAGGACAGGGCGTCGGGCTCGCGCACCTCGCCGGTCGGCTGATCGCCGAAACCATTCGCGGCCGCAGCGAAGGGTTCGATCTATTCGCCGAATTGCCGACGCGGCCGTTTCCCGGCGGACGCTGGTTGCGCTGGCCGGGGATGGTGCTCGGAATGCTGTATTTCGCGCTGCGGGACCGGATTTAGCGAGCGCCTCGAACGCGCCGTCAGCGCGTCGGAACCGACAATCCGCGCCGCGCCAGCAGCACCGACGCGACGATGCCGATGCCGATCACACCGATGAACAGCGTCGCCAGCGCATTGATCTCCGGCGAAAGTCCCTTGCGCACCATCGAGAACACGACCATCGGCAACGTGTTCGAACCGGGGCCTGAGACGAAGCTCGAAATCACGAGGTCGTCCAACGACATCGTAAAGGCGAGCAGCCAGCCGCTGACGAGCGCGGGCGCGATCAGCGGCAGCGTGATTACGAAATAGACTTTCCATGGCGGCGCGCCGAGATCGAGTGCCGCCTCTTCGAGCGAGCGATCGAACGTCGCCAAGCGCGACTGCACGAGTACTGCGACGAACGCGAGCGAGAACGTGATGTGCGCGATCGTGATCGTCGTGATGCCGCGCTCCTTCGGCCAACCGAACCACGACTCCGATGCAACGAAGAGCAGCAGCAGCGACAGGCCGGTGATCACTTCGGGCATCACGAGCGGCGCCGCCACGAGCCCTGTGAACAACGTGCGGCCGCGAAATCGGCTGTGACGCACGAGCGTGAACGCGGCGAGCGTACCGAGGATCGTCGAGAACGTGGCATTCATCGTCGCGACTTTGAGGCTCAGCAACGCCGCCTGCATGATCTCGCGGTCGTCGAGGAGCGCGGCGTACCACTGCGTCGAAAAGCCTTGCCACACCGTCACGCGCGGGCTCGCGTTGAACGAGTACGCGACGAGCGCGACGATCGGCAAATATAGAAACGCGAATGCGAAAGACACGAACGCGTAGAGGCGAACGTTCATCGCCCCTCCGCGCGGGCTTCGAAGCGCTGGAACAGCATGATCGGCACGACGAGGAACACGAGCATGGCAACCGCCACCGCGCTCGCGATCGGCCAGTCGCGGTTCGCGAAGAACTCGTTCCACAACACGCGGCCGATCATCGCGGCGTTCGGGCCGCCGAGCATTTCAGGAATGACGAACTCGCCGACCGCCGGAATGAACACGAGGCCACAGCCGGCGACGATGCCCGGCAACGACAGCGGCAGCGTGATCGACAAGAACACGCGCCACGGCGGCGCGCCGAGATCGGCGGCAGCTTCGTTCAGCGTCAGGTCGAGTCGCTCGATGGCCGCGTACAGCGGCAGCACCATGAACGGCAGATACGAATAGACGATGCCGAGATAGATCGCGAAGTCGGTGTAGAGGATCTGCACCGGTTCGTCGACGACGCCCAGCCACAGCAGCAGGCCGTTCAGCGGCCCGTTGCCTTGCAGAATCACTTTCCACGCGTAGACGCGTATCAGGAACGAGGTCCAGAACGGCAGCACGACCAACATCAACAGCGTGTTGCGCCACGGCTGTTTCGCGCGCGCGATGCCGTATGCCATCGGATAGCCGATCAGCAGCGCGATGACGGTCGAATAGAACGCCGTCTTGACCGCTTTGTAGTACGCGTCCTTGTAGAACGAGTCTTCGACGAGATAGGAGAAGTTGTCGGCGCTCGCCTTCACCTCGACGTGGCCGTTGGCGTCCGTTTCCCACAACGGACCGTACGGCGGTTGTGCGAGGATCGACTCCGACAGCGAGATCTTCAGCACCAGGATGAACGGCACCAGAAAGAAGATGCCGAGCCACAGATACGGCGTCCCGATGACGAACAGGCGACCCCAGCCACTGTCGCGATCTTCAGCCAACGATCAACACTCCGCTCTCGGGTGACCACCACACCCACACCGGCTCGTCCCACTCATACGCGAGCGCCAGATCGCGCGCGCGATTCGGCTGCATCACCTGCACCACGCGGCCGCCGTCGGTGCGCACGCGGAAGATGCACGATGCACCGAGATAGCCGATCGCCGCGACGACGCCGTGCACTTTGTTCGCTGCATCGCCGCTCGGTTCGTCACGGCCGATCGTCAGCTTCTCCGGCCGCAGTGCGACCGCGCAGTTCGTGCCGACCGCGACCGGCGCGTCGTGCCGCACGCGAACGCCACCCGGCACTTCGGCGACGTCGAGCGTCACGATGCCGTCCTGCTGCGCCGCCACGCGACCCTCGAACAGATTCACCGATCCGACGAAGTCGGCGACGAAGCGATTCACCGGCGTCTCGTAGATCTCGCGGGGCGAGCCGGTCTGCACGATCTTGCCCGCGTGCATCACGCCGATCCGGGTCGCGAGCGTCATCGCCTCTTCTTGGTCGTGCGTCACGACGATGAACGTGATGCCGACTTCGTCCTGGATGCGCATCAACTCGAATTGGGTATGTTCGCGCAGGCGTTTGTCGAGCGCGGCGAGCGGCTCGTCCAACAAGAGCACGCGGGGGCGCTTCACCAACGCGCGCGCGAGCGCGACGCGCTGCCGCTGTCCGCCGGACAACTGATCGGGCCGGCGTTTCAGCAACGCTTCCATTTCGACCAGCTTCAAGGCTGCCGCGACCCGTTCGCGGACTTCGCCTTTCGGCAGACCTTCTTGGCGCAAGCCGAAGCCGACGTTGCGCTCGACGTTCATGTGCGGGAAAAGCGCGTAGGACTGAAACATCATGTTGACGGCGCGCTGGTGCGGCGGCACGTCGGTGACATCGTCGCCGCCGATGAACACGCGGCCTTCGGTCGGGCGTTCAAAACCGGCGAGCACGCGCAGCAATGTCGTCTTGCCGCTGCCGGAGCCGCCGAGCAGCGCGAAGCATTCGCCTTCGCCGACGTCGAGCGATACGTCGTCGACCGCGACCACGTCGCCGAAACGTTTCGTGACCCGTTCGAAGCGAACGAGCGGGGCTGCGCTCAGCCGCCGGCTTTGACTTGTGTCCATGCCCGGTTGCGCAATTTCACGAATCGCTGAGATTTCGGACCGGACAGGACCAGGCGCGACATGACGTCCTGCGGCGGGTAGACGATCGGGTTGCCTAGCACCGCCGCGTCGAGCAGCGGCTTGGACGCGTCGTTGGGGTTCGCGTAGTACACGGCGTTCGAGATGCCGGCGACGACCGCCGGATCGAGGATGTGATCGATCCACTTCGCCGCGGCGTCCGGGTGCATTGCGTCCTTCGGAATCGCCATCAGGTCGACCCACAGCAACGCGCCTTCTCGCGGAATGCGATAGTCGATCTTCACTCCCGCGCGCGCGCTGCGCGTCGCTTGCAGCACGTCCCCCGAATAGCCGAACGCGAGACAGATCTCGCCGTTCGCCAAATCATCGACATAGCTCGTCGACTGGAAGTAGCGCACGTACGGTTGAATCTTCGCGATGACGTCGATCGCGGCCGCGAGATCGTCCGGCTTCTCCGAGTCGGGATCGCGGCCGAGATAGATCAGCGCGGATTCGATGACCGACTCGCCGTCGTCGACGAGCGCGACGCCGCAATCCTTGAAGTGCGAGACGACCGTCGGATCGAACAAGAGGCGCCAGCTGTCCTTCGGCGCATTCGGCAACCGCTTGTCGATCATCTCGACGTTGAACGCGATGCCGTCGGTGCCCCACATGTACGGCACGCCGTATGTGTTGTCTGGGTCGAAGCGCGCGAGGCGCTTCATCAAGTCCGGATTGAGATTGCCGTAGTGCGACAACTTCGCTTTCGGGATCGGCAGATACAAGCCGCCCTCGGCCTGCTTCGCGAAGAACGTCAACGATGGTACGACGATGTCGTAACCGGATTTGCCGGCAAGCAGCTTCGCCTCGAGAACGTCGTTCGAGTCCATCAGGTCGTAGTTGACCTTGATGCCGGTCTGCTTCTCGAACGACGGAATCGCTTTCGCGTCGATGTAGTTCGTCCAACTGAAGATGTTGACGACATCGCCGCTCGCCGCAAGCAACGGCAGCGCGATCAGGGCGAGTACCGCCGTCAACACGATGCGTCGCGTTCGTGCGCGGTCGCGTTGCGTCGAGCGATTCTCGCCTATGGCACGCTCCTCGAGTTGGGTCGGATGGATCGCGACGTGGGCATTCGAACGGTGCGGGCCTTATCATGCCTGCTCTCATGAGTGGTCTCATGAGTCGGCCCGTGTCGGCATGCATCGAAGCATACGTCGAAGCGCCGTCCGCACGTGCGCGCCTCGAGCGCGCCGGCCGATGTTAGCCCCTTTCGGAGACCAATGACATGCACAGCCGCGGCGAAGACGACGAACTCGGCATGAACGCCGCGATCACGCGTCGCGACTTCATCGGCGGTGTGTTGGTCGGCGGCGTCGCGATGACGGCGAGCGGCGTGCGCGCGGCGGCGTCGGACTATTACCCGCCGGCGTGGACCGGCTTGCGCGGCAGCCACATCGGTTCGTTCGAAGCCGCGCACGCACTCGCGCGCGAGCACAAACAATTCTCGACCGATGCCCCGGTCATCGACGGCGAGTACGACCTGGTCGTGGTCGGCGCCGGCATCTCCGGACTCGCCGCCGCATACTTTTTTCGCCAGAAGAATCCGCGCGCTCGAATACTGTTGTTGGACAACCACGACGATTTCGGCGGGCACGCGAAACGTAACGAGTTCACGGCACCCGGTCGCAGCCTGATCGGTTACGGCGGCAGTCAGTCGATCGACGGTCCCGCCCACTACAGCGCCGTTGCGAAGGGCGTACTCCTCGATCTCGGCATCGACACGCAGCGCTTTTACGAGGCATACGACCGCGAGCTGTACAGCGGGCTCGGACTCAAGCCCGGTATCCACTTCGAAGCGGGACCGTTCGCACGCGACGCGATCGTCGAAGATCAACTCGATGCAGTGCCGTCGGCGGAAACGATCGCGCGGATGCCCATGTCCGATGCGGGGCGCGCCGACATCGCGAAGCTGTATTCGCAAACCGACTTCCTACCGGGCCAATCCACCGAGCAGCGCCTCGCGTTTCTGCGCCGCACGTCCTACCTCGATTTCATCCGCAACACCGTCGGCGTCGGCGACGAGACCGTCACGCTGATGAAGAAGCTGCCGAGCGACCTGTGGGGACTCAACTACGACGCGTTGTCGGGGCTCGAAGGCTACCGGCTCGGCCAACCGGGCTTCACCGGGTTGCCGTTCGAAGCCGTCGACGAGCCGTACCACGACGACGAGCCGTACATCTTCCACTTCCCCGACGGCAACGCCGCCGTCGCGCGTTCGTTGGTGCGACGACTGATTCCGGCCGTCGCGCCGGGACACACGATGGACGACATCGTCGACGCACGCTTCGACTACGCGCGCCTCGACGAGCCGAACTCGCCCGTGCGCATTCGCTTGAACAGCACCGCGCTCAACGCGAAACCCAGCGACGCCGGCGTCGTGGTGACGTACGCGCGCGCGGGCGCGCTCGAACGCGTGCGGGGTCGGCAGTGCGTGCTCGCGTGCTACAACGCGATGATTCCGTATCTGCTGCCCGAACTGCCGGCGGACCAACGCGAAGCGTTGGCCGAGGCCGTTCGCACGCCGCTCGTCTACACCAACGTCGTGCTGCGCAATTGGCGCCCATTCGTCGCGGCGGGCATTGACCGTTTCTATTCGCCGACCGGCTACTACACGTTCGGCATGCTCGATTTCCCGGTGTCGCTCGGCCGCTATCGTTTCCCGAGTTCACCCGACGACCCGATCGTCGTGCACCTGACGCGTTTGCCGGTGCCCGGCAACGGCGCGCGCGACGTCGACCAGTTCCGCGCCGGCCGTTACGAGCTGCTCGGCACCACGTTCGAGCAAATGGAGCTCGAGACGCGCCGCCAAATGACCGCCGTGCTGGGGCCGCATGGCTTCGACGCGGCGCGCGACATCGTCGCAATCACGATCAATCGTTGGCCGCACGGCTACGCGCGCGAATACAACGAGCTGTTCGATCCGAATCCCAAGGTCGTCGTGCCGTCGTGGGTGCGCGCGCGTGCGCCGTTCGGGGCTATCGCGATCGCGTGCTCAGACGCACAAGGGCACGCGTACGTCGACGGCGCGATCGACGCGGCATACCGCGCCGTCACCGATCTGAGCTAGCGCCGGCACGATCTGTTTCGACCGCGGACTACCGTTTCATCGCGGCGCCGGCTTGGCAGTCGCCGAAGGTTACTTCGAATACACCGTCGCGCCCTCGAGGATCGTGCGCGTCACCGCGACCGCCCCGATCTCTTCCACGGGAATCTTGGTCAGGTCGCGCGACAGCACGATCACGTCGGCGAATTTGCCGACCTCCAGCGATCCGGTGTCCTTCTCCTGGTGCATCAGATATGCGCCGTTGATCGTATACGCGGCGAGCATCTCGGCGAGCGACACGCGTTCCGCCGCATTCAACACGCCGGGGATCTGTCCTGTCGGGTCGCTGCGCGTGACGGCGGTTTGAATCGCGAGCAACGGATTCATCGACGAGATGGCCCAGTCGCTGCCGCCGACGATTCGCGCACCGGCATGTAGTAACGAGGCGATCGGATACATCTGGTCGACGCGTGCTTGGCCGACCTGGGGCAGGTTCACGTCGGTGATGTATTTGTCGGGGAACGCCCACAACGCCTGAAAGTTCGCGATGACGCCGAGTTCGGCGAAACGGGGCCGATCGGCGGGATCGACCAGCTGCAGATGCGCGATGTGGTGACGGTTGTCGGTCGGACCGTTCGCCGCCCGCGCCGCCGCGAATGCGTCGAGCCCCT
>DASRZO010000266.1:0-12584 GCA_035686405.1 Pseudomonadales bacterium
GTTCGTGTGGTACTTCGGCACGAACCGCCGGTATCCGCTGGTACCACATCACATGATCCTGATGGGACCGCGCTATCGCGAGTTGCTCGACGACATTTTCGAACGCGGCGTGCTCGCGGAGGACTTCAGTCTGTATCTGCATCGCCCCACGGCGACGGATCCGACACTCGCGCCGCCGGGGTGTGATGCGTTTTACGTGTTGTCGCCGGTGCCGCACCTCGGTGCGGGGACGGACTGGTCACGCCGCGCCGAATCCTATCGGCAGTCGATCGCACGCCGTTTGAGCGAAACGGTGTTGCCGGGTTTCGAGGCGCACGTTGTCACCTCTCGCGTCACGACGCCGCTCGATTTCCAAGACCGACTGTCTTCGTACAAGGGCGCTGCGTTCGGCCCGGAACCGGTCTTGACCCAAAGTGCCTGGTTCCGCGTGCACAATCGCAGCGAAGAAATGCGTAATCTGTTTTTCGTGGGGGCGGGAACGCACCCCGGCGCCGGGTTGCCGGGTGTGTTGTCATCCGCTCGTATATTGGACCTGGTGGTTCCGGATGCCGCGACGTTTTCCTAACGACAGCGCACTGGCGCATGCCGACACGATCGCCTGCCGCACGCTGCTGGCGGAGGGCTCGCGCAGCTTCAGCGCTGCCGCTCTGCTGCTGCCGCGGCGCGTGCGCGACCCGGCAACAGCACTGTATGCCTTTTGCCGCCTCGCCGACGACACGATCGACGAGGCGCACGGCGGACTCGGTGCGATCGCCGAGCTGCGTGGCCGGCTGACGCGCGTGTACGCGGATCGGCCGATCGACCACCCGGCCGATCGCGCGTTTGCGCGCGCGGTCGCGAAGTTCGACATTCCGCGCGTATTGCCGGATGCGTTGCTCGAGGGCTTCGAGTGGGATGCGCAAGGCCGCCGCTTCGAAAGCCTTTCGGCGGTATGCGCCTATGCGGCGCGGGTCGCAGGCTCGGTGGGCGCGATGATGGCGATCCTGATGGGCGCACGCGACCGCGACAGGCTCGCGCGGGCGTGCGAACTGGGTGTCGCGATGCAACTCACCAACATCGCGCGCGACGTCGGCGAGGATGCGCGCAGCGGACGGTTGTATCTGCCGCTCGAGTGGCTGCGCGATGCCGGGGTCGATATCGACGCCTTCATCCGAAACCCGCGCCATACGCCAGCTGTTGGAGCCGTGGTGCGGAGATTGCTCGACACCGCCGATCGAATGTATCGACAAGCGGATGCGGGTATCGCCCGACTACCGGTCTCGTGCCGACCGGGTATCCGCGCAGCGCGCGCGTTGTATGCCGCGATCGGCGCTGAGGTTCGCCGCGCGGGTTACGACTCGGTATCGCGTCGCGCCTCGACTGGATGGGGTCGCAAGGTGTTGCTGTTGGCGGGCGCTCTCCAGCCGCTGCACCGACGTGCGAGCACCCTCGATCTACCGCCGTTGGAGGAGACGCGTTTCCTCGTCGACGCTGTGGAGGTGACCGTGTCGCAACCGGCGGAACAGTACGGTTGAGGGGAGACGTTGGTCGTGGTCTGGCACGAATACTACCGCTGGGAATGGTTGTTCTTCGACGGAGCGATTCTCGCGTTCTGCATATGGCAGCTGATCTCCTTGCGGCGGCTGAAGCGGCGTGGCGTTTCGCGGGCCTCGAGCGACGCGCCGCGTAAGCCGGACGACGACCCGCCCGCCTGAAAGTTCGAACTCACCGCAGCGTGCGCGGCATCCGAAACGGCAACATCGTTTGCACCCAGCGCGTGTCGAACCGGTCGAGTGAAAGGCTCTCGTGCACGGCCGTCGATTGCTCGCCGAGCAATCGATTGGCGAGAATCGAACGCGCGTAGAACGGCGTGTTCTCGAGCGTTTTGAGGACGCGGGCGTCGCCTTCTTCCGCGCGGGTCGCGCGTGCGATTCGCCACGTCGTAGGCGGCAGCACCACGCGGGGTGGAGGATCGAGTTCTGTCACACCGCCGGCGGAATCGAAGCGTAGAAACAGCGCCTTCGACGACGCTGCGCGTGACTGCGTGTCATAGAGCACGGCGGTGCGGTGCGATGGCAGAACCGCGCGACTCCAACTCCAACGGGCGAAGGCGTCGGACAGCGGTGTATCGCCCGCGTTGTAGTCGAGATACCCCGGTCCGCTGAAGTGCAGCCGCGGATGCGTGAGTTCGACCTCGACAGTGGCGTGCGGCGCGATGGGCCGCCAACGGTGAAGTCCCGCGTCGTCCAAGTTCCAGGTGACGTCGTTGACGGTGTTGGCATGCAGCTTCACGACGCCTGCCAACCGCGACGGCAGCGGCGCGGTGATCTCGTCGATTCGAATCGTCAGCGTGCTGCCGTTCCACACCAACGCACTTGGACCGATGCGCAGTGTCGTGCGGGATTGGCCGAGCGCATCTTTGCGCCGTTCGGTCATCGACCACCGCGAGCCGCGCGGCCCGTATAGCGCGACGTTGAGCGCGCAGTGGTCTAACGGATCTGCGTTGGCGCGGCGACGAGCGCGGGCATAGTACGGCGAAAAGACGCTGCCGATGAATGCGATGATCGTGATCGCGTGGCGCCCGTCGTCGCTCAGCGCGTCGGTGTACCACCAACAATAGCCGCCGGATGGAACCGCGGCCGCGAAACCCGGTCCGCGAGGAGGCTCGCCGCCGCCATCCGTCCGGACAAGGCCGCCATCGGCAGTCCGGGACCGGGATGCGTGCCGCCGCCGGCCAGATAGAGACCCGGGATCCGACTGCGTGCTCTTTGGCGGGCGAACGCTGCCGACCAGCCGTGGGTGCTGCGGCCGTACAGAGCGCCCCCGCTCGACGGAAACAGCCGCTCGAAGTCGTTCGGCGTCGTCACGCGGCAGTTCTGCGGTGTTCGTTCGACCCACAGACCCGCGCGCTGCAGACGCTCGAAGGTGCGGTCTTCGCATCGTGCTACCTCTCCCGGTTCGAATGAATGTCGATCGCCGATCGGCGGGGCGTTGACGAGACAGAACAGACGCTCCGCGTCGGCAGTGCGATCCACGCGCCCGCCGCGATCCTGCGCACAGACGTAGACGGTCGGTTCGGCCGGCAAGCGGCCGCGGGCGAATGCGGCGTCGAACTCCGCGCGATAGTCGGCGCCGAAGAACACGTTGTGGCGCGTCAGCGGAAACCCTCGCGTACGTCCGACGATGGCCCACGTCAGCGCAGACAACGAGCGTGTCGAGCGCGGCAATCGCGTCGTTGCACCCGAGGCTGCGGCGCCGAAAAGACCTGCGCCCAGCGCGCTAAGGTCGGCATTCGAGACGACGGAATCCGCGTGGATCGTTCGTCCGTCCGCTAGCTTCACCCCGGTCGTACGTGCGCGGGCGATGATGATTTCGGCGACTTCGCAGCCGTATTGAAATTCGACGCCGTTGGCCTTTCCGACGCGTTCGAGCGCCTGGGCGAGTCGAACCATGCCGCCGTCGACGAGCCAGACGCCCTCGCGCTCGACGTGCGCAATCAGCATCAGCGTTGCGGGCGCTTCGAACGGTGACGAACCGCAATACGTGGCATAGCGGCCGAACAGTTGTCGCAGGCGCGGATCGCGAAACCGCGAACCGAGCTCGGCCCATAACGTCGCGAACGGTTTGATGCGCCACAAGTCGGCGATGTGTGTGAGCCCGACATGGCTGACCAACGATGCGATCGAGGGGCGTGCAGATCGGATGAACGGCTCGAGCAACGTGCGATAGGTGCGCTGTGCTTGCCGGCAGAACCGTCGATAGCGGGTCGCTTCGTCCGCGCCCGCCAACCGCGCGACCGCGTCGGCCGAGCGTTCGACATCGGCGTACAAGTCGAGGCGTTGGTCGTCCTGCCAGACGTGTCGTGCCAGCACGTCGGCACGCTCGAGCGTCAGGTGTTCGTCGAGACAGGTGCCGGATGCCTGGAGCAGCTCGTCGAAGACCCATCGCATCGTGAATACGGTGGGGCCGGCGTCGATTCGCACGTCGCCGATCGCGATCTCGCGCAGTTTGCCCCCCGGTGTGGCGGCGCGTTCGAGTACCGTGACGTCGAACCCCTGCGCCGACAGGTCGATCGCCGCGGCGAGTCCGCCGATTCCCGCGCCGATCACGATCACTCGATCGCTTCTCAAGGTCGTCCCCGCTGCACGTTTGGGTTTCATTGCGCGTCGCTGGAATGCCGGATCATTCTAACCTGTCTATTGTGAATGACACTCATATATGACAGGTTTGGATTACAGAGGCTGGCTGGGGTATGCGATGGATACGATGGCGCGGATCGAGGCGGCGCTGGTTCAGGCGCTGGCAAGAGGGGAAACGTCGGACTGCCCGCCGAAACTCGCCGATGCGGTCCGCTATGCGGTGTTGCCGGGGGGCGCGCGACTTCGCCCTCGGCTCTGTCTAGCGGTCGCTGCCGCCTGCGGCGAAGACGTACCGTGTCTAACGGACGCTACGGCTGCGGCGATCGAGCTGCTGCATTGTGCGTCGCTCGTTCACGACGATCTGCCGAGTTTCGACGACGCCGCGACCCGCCGCGGCAAACCGTCGGTGCACCGCGTGTTCGGTGAGCCCGTTGCGATCCTCGCGGGAGACGCGTTGATCGTGCGCGCGTTCGAAACGCTCGCACGCGGTGCCGAGGCGGCGCCCATGCGTCTGCCTTTGTTGGTCGGCATCGTCGCGAGAGCGGTTGGGATGCCGTGCGGCATCGTGGCCGGCCAGGCGTGGGAATGCGAACCGCAGGTGAGACTGACCGACTATCACCGTGCCAAAACCGGCGCGCTGTTCGCTGGTGCCACCGCGGCCGGCGCGGCGGCGGCAGGCGCAGACCCGTGCGCGTGGCGCGCGCTCGGCGAACGATTGGGAGAGGCTTACCAGGTCGCTGACGACTTGCACGATGCTGCCGGCTGCACCGAAGAACTCGGCAAGCCGGTCGGCCGAGATCGCCTGCTCGGTCGACCGAGTGCCGTGGCGGAACTGGGCATGGCGTGCGCGGTGGGTCTGCTGAAAGACCTCGTTGCCTCGGCGATCGACGCCATACCGAGCTGTCGCGGTGCCGCACAGTTGCGCGATCTGATCGCCGCGGAATCCAATCAGCTGCTGCCGCAAGGACTCGCCCGACGAGTTGCCTGAGGGGCGCCGATGGCCCTCGCTCGATTGTCTCGATCCTGGTGGCTCGATCAGCGCGATCAATTGCTGGGTAAATCGCAGTTCCTACGATTCGCGATAAGGTTTCCCTTGACGCGGCCAATCGCGCGGCGCCGCGCCGCGCGTCTGTTCGATCTCTGCGCGGGATTCGTTTACTCGCAGATTCTCGTTGCCTGCGTGCGCCTACGACTGGTCGAGCGGCTGTCGAACGGACCGATTGACACGCCGGCGCTCGCGAATGCGACGGGCTTGTCGGTCGAGGACACGCGACGGCTCTTACGTGCCGCGGCAGCCCTCGAACTCGTCGCGCCGCGTGGCGGCGAGCGTTACGGATTGGGTGTGCTCGGAAGCGCGCTGCTCGGCAACCCGGGGTTGGCCGCGATGATCGAACATCACAGCCTCCTATACGCCGATCTCGCCGATCCGGTTGCGCTGTTGCGCCGCGACCGGCCGCAGACGGCGCTGTCGGCGTATTGGCCGTATTCGGAGTGCGACGCGCCGGCGGCGTTGACCGAAAGCGCGGTGCGCCCATACAGCGCGCTGATGTCGCAATCTCAGACGCTGATCGCCGACGACATTTTGGCCGCGTATTCGTTTCGCCGGCACCAGCGCCTCCTCGACGTCGGCGGTGGCGACGGCCACTTTGCGGCGGCGGTGGCTAGGCGGTGGCCGCATCTCGACGTCACGGTGTTCGATCTGCCGGCGGTCGCCGATCGTGCGCGCGCGCGGTTCGCGCGTGAGGGCAGCCGAGCGGTGGCGATCGGCGGCGATTTTGCGATAGATCCAATTCCCGGCGGCGCCGACATCGCCTGCTTGATGCGGGTCGCACACGACCACGACGACGACCGCTTGCTCGTCCTGCTCGAAGCCGTGCGGCGAGCGTTGCCGGCCAACGGCACGTTGCTCGTAGCGGAGCCGATGTCGGGGACGCGCGCCGGCGCGCGGGTCGCGGATGCATATTTCGGCTTCTATCTGCTGGCGATGCGTAGCGGCCGAGCGCGCACGCCGGCGGAACTCGCGACCCTCCTCGGGCAAGCGGGCTTCCACCGCGTCCGTTCGATCTCCACCCGCCTGTCGAACTTGACGCGGCTGGTCGTCGCGAGGGCGAGATGAGCGCGCCTCGGAACTGCTCGCGATGTTAAGTAGTATTGACACATGATTCAGTCAGAATAAACTGACACTCCATGAGCGCCGTCAGATCACCGTATTCAGAACACCCCACACCCGATGCGCCCCACGCGTTGGCGGTGGTCATCGAGGCGCCGGAGCAACTGCGGTTGAGTTCGGTCGAGATGGTCCCGGCGGGGGACGACGACGTGGTCGTCGACGTGCTTTGGAGCGGTATCAGCACCGGCACCGAACGGTTGCTGTGGTCAGGACGAATGCCGCCGTTTCCCGGGATGGGCTATCCGCTGGTGCCGGGCTACGAAACGGTCGGCCGAATCAGCGCGACCGGCGCGAACGTCGACCGCCGTGTCGGTGAGTGCGTCTTCGTTCCCGGTTCGCGCAGTTTCAAAGAGGTGAAAAGCCTCTTCGGCGGCGCTGCCGCGCGACTGGTCGTTCCTGCGGCGCGGGCCATCGAAGTCGACGAATCGCTCGGTGAGCAAAGTGTTCTGCTCGCGCTTGCCGCGACAGCACAGCATGCGATCGCGGGCGGTTCCGCGCCCCCCGACCTGATCGTTGGGCACGGCGTGCTCGGACGGTTACTCGCGCGCTCGACGGTTGCAGCGGGCGCTCCGCCTCCGACCGTCTGGGAGCGTCAGCCGCTGCGCCTCGATGGAGCTGTTGGCTACGTCGTGATGGACCCGAGCGCGGATACGCGTCGCGACTACCGAGCGATCTACGACGTCAGCGGCGACCCGACGTTGCTCGACGAATTGATCGCCCGCTTGGCGCCCGGCGGGGAGATCGTGCTCGCGGGCTTTTACAGCGAGCCGCTGACCTTTTCGTTCGCGCCGGCGTTCATGCGGGAAGCGCGCATTCGCGTCGCGGCGGAGTGGCAGCCGCAGGATCTCGTCGCGGTGAAATCGCAAATCGACTCTGGCGCGTTGTCGCTCGACGCGTTGATTACCCATCGCGCAAGCGTCGCCCGAGCGCAATCCGCATACCGGACGGCGTTCGCCGATCCCTCGTGTCTGAAGATGGTCCTCGACTGGAGATTTCGATGAGCACAGCCCTGAACAGCGCGATTCGCATCCCCGTGACCATGACCGAAGGATTGCGCGCAGAGGCGGCGATCGAACCGGACCCGGTACCCACCGCGATGCCGACCAAGGCAACGCAGATCATCGCGATCTACGGCAAGGGCGGAATCGGCAAGAGCTTCACGCTCGCGAACCTGTCTTACATGATGGCGCAGCAGGGCAAGAAGGTCCTGCTGATCGGCTGTGACCCCAAAAGCGACACGACGTCGCTGCTGTTCGGCGGGCGGGCGTGTCCGACGATCATCGAAACATCCTCGAAGAAGCGCCTCGCCGGCGAGCAGGTGGCGATCGGCGACGTCTGTTTCAAGCGCGACGGCGTGTTCGCGATGGAACTCGGGGGCCCGGAGGTCGGGCGCGGCTGCGGCGGGCGCGGCATCATTCACGGCTTCGAGTTGCTCGAAAAGCTCGGCTTTCACGATTGGGGCTTCGACTACGTCCTGCTCGACTTTCTCGGCGACGTCGTCTGCGGCGGCTTCGGCCTCCCGATCGCGCGCGACATGTGTCAGAAGGTCATCGTCGTCGGCTCGAACGACCTGCAGTCGCTGTACGTCGCCAACAACGTGTGCTCCGCGGTGGAGTACTTCCGCAAGCTCGGCGGCAACGTCGGCGTCGCGGGCATGGTCATCAACAAGGACGACGGTTCGGGCGAGGCTGCAGCCTTTGCGAGAGCCGTCGGCATTCCGGTGCTGGGTTCGATCCCGGCGGACGACGACATCCGTAAGAAAAGCGCGAACTACCAGATCGTCGGCAACCCGGGCACGCGCTGGGGGCCGCTGTTCGAAGACCTTGCGGAGCAAGTTGCGGTAGCGCCGCCCGTACGTCCCGAACCGCTGTCGTCGGACGGGCTGCTCGGTTTGTTCAAAAGCGAAGCGACGGGCCGCCACGTCGTACTCGAACCCGCGACGGTCGAAGACCTGTGCGGCAAAACGGTTCTCGAAACGAAATCACTCGAAGTGATCTACGACGCCGTCTAACGAGCGCGGTGGGGCGCACTCAATGAACATTCCGGTGGTGCAAGTCGGTGCGGTCGATCCGCAAGCGCGGGACGGGTTGGGGTGTCACGCCGGGAAGCACGAGTTGCAGGCCGCCGCATCGGCAGCCGGCAAACGCGAAATCCTAGAACGCTACGCAGCCGACTATCCGACCGGTCCGCACGATCAACCTCAGAGCATGTGTCCCGCATTCGGATCGCTGCGCGTCGGGCTGCGGATGCGACGCACCGCGACCGTGTTGTCGGGTTCGGCATGCTGCGTCTACGGCCTCACGTTCACGTCGCACTTCTACGGCGCGCGCAGGACGGTCGGGTACGTGCCGTTCAATTCCGAGACGCTCGTCACCGGAAAGCTGTTCGAAGACATCCGCGAAGCGGTGTTCGCACTGGCCGATCCCGAGCTCTACGACGCCATCGTAGTGACGAACCTGTGTGTGCCTACGGCGTCGGGCGTTCCGCTCGAACTCTTGCCGAAATCGATCAACGGCGTACGAATCATCGGCATCGAGGTGCCGGGCTTCGGTGTCCCCACACACGCCGAAGCCAAAGACGTGCTCGCGGGCGAAATGTTGAAGTACGCACGGCTCGAAGCGGAACAAGGTCCGGTGCAGCGGCCTCGAGCCGCGTCCAGCGATCGCCCCACGATCACGCTCGTGGGCGAATTGTTCCCGGCCGACCCCGTCACGATCGGCGCCTTGCTGGAGCCGTTGGGACTCGCGGCGGGGCCGGTGGTGCCGACGCGCGAATGGCGCGAACTCTACGCCGCGCTCGACTGCGCGGCCGTCGCCGCGATGCATCCGTTCTACACGGCGTCGTTCCGCGAATTCGAAGCTGCCGGCCGCGCGATCGTGGGCTCGGCGCCGGTCGGTCTCGACGGTACGGCGGCTTGGCTCGAATCGATCGGTCGCACTTGCAACGTCGGCGCTTCGAGGATCGATGCCGCCAAGGCGCGATTGCTTCCGGCTATTCGCGGCGCGCTCGAAAAATCTCGCATCGAGGGGCGCATCTCGTTATCCGGCTACGAGGGCTCGGAGCTGTTGGTCGCGCGGCTACTGATCGAATGCGGTGCCGAGGTCGTCTACGTCGGGACCGCCTGCCCGAGGACGCCTTTCTCCGAGTCCGACCGCGAATACCTCGAAGCCCAAGGCGCTCACGTGCAATACCGGGCATCGCTCGAGCAGGACGTCGCGGCGATGCGGGAGTTTCGGCCCGATCTCGCGATCGGCACGACTCCGGTCGTGCAGAAATCCAAAGAGCTCGGCATCCCTGCGCTGTACTTCACGAATCTGATTTCGGCGCGCCCCTTAATGGGACCGGCAGGCGCCGGTTCGATTTCGCACGTCGTCAACGCGGCACTCGCCAACAAGAACCGGTTCGAGGCCATGCGCGAGTTCTTCGGGGGCGTGGGTGTGGGTCATTCGAGCGGAATCTGGGAGGAGGCGCCGATCGACCGCCCGGAATTTCGCGAACGCTACAAGCGACAGAAGGCGAAGACCGCCAAGCACAACCCGATTGGAGACATGGGCTGATGTTGGTCCTCGATCACGATCGCGCGGGCGGCTACTGGGGTTCGGTGTACGTCTTCACTGCGATCAAAGGCCTGCAGGTGATCATCGACGGACCGGTCGGTTGTGAAAATCTGCCTGTGACGTCGGTGTTGCATTACACGGATGGTCTGCCTCCGCATGAATTGCCGATCGTCGTGACGGGACTCGCCGAAGACGAACTCGGCCAGCATGGCACGGAAGCGGCGATGCGCCGCGCCCACGCAACGCTGGACCCCGATTTACCGAGCGTCGTCGTCACCGGTTCGATTGCCGAGATGATCGGCGGCGGCGTCACGCCGGAAGGTTCGAACATTCACCGCTTCCTGCCGCGCACGATCGACGAAGACCAATGGCAAAGCGCCAATCGTGCGATGACGTGGTTGTGGACCGAATACGGTGCGAAGGGCGGTCACGCGCCTAAACGCAAGCCGCGAAAAGACGGCGACAAGCCGCTGGTGAATCTGATCGGCCCGATTTACGGCTATTTCAATACGGCGTCCGATCTTGCCGAAATGCGCCGGCTCGTCGAAGGCATCGGCGCGCAGGTGAACATGGTGTTCCCGCTCGGCAGCCACCTGGCGGACGTCGCGCGTCTCGTCGATGCCGACGTCAACGTATGTATGTACCGCGAATTCGGACGGCTGTTGTGCGAAGCGCTCGATCGTCCGTATCTGCAGGCGCCGATCGGCTTGCACAGTACGACGAAGTTCCTGCGCAAACTCGGCGAATTGCTGGGGCTCGATCCGGAGCCGTTCATCGAAAAGGAAAAACACACGACGATCAAACCGTTGTGGGATCTGTGGCGCTCCGTCACGCAGGATTTCTTCGGTACCGCGAGTTTTGCGATCGTTGCGAACGAAACGTACGCGCGCGGCGTCCGCCATTTTCTCGAAGTGGAAATGGGTCTGCCGTGTACGTTTTCGTTTGCGCGTCGCGCCGGCGTGAAGCCGGACAACGACGCGGTGCGCAAAGCGGTTCGCGAAAAGACGCCGCTCGTGATGTTCGGCAGCTACAACGAGCGGATGTACCTGGCCGAAATCGGTTCGCGCGCGATCTACATTCCGGCGTCGTATCCGGGCGCATTGATTCGTCGGCATACCGGCTCGCCGTTCATGGGCTACTCGGGCGCGACGTACCTCGTGCAGGAAGTCTGCAACGCCTTGTTCGACGCGCTGTTCAACGTGATTCCGCTCGCCTCCGACCTCGACAAGATCGACGCGACGCCGGCGCGCCTGCACCGCGAATTGGCGTGGGACGACGACGCGCGCGCCGCGCTCGACGACCTCGTCGAATCACAACCGATGTTGATCAGGATTTCCGCCGCGAAACGACTGCGCGATGCCGCCGAACGCGCCGCCCGCGAGGCAGGGGAGCTGACGATTACACGCGAGCGCGTTTCGCGCGCCGCAATCGAAGGGCGCGCCGCGTGAGGCGGGCGCGCCATCATGAATTTGTCCGGGCCGCCGGGCGAATGATCGCAGGGGCCGTCTCGGTCCTGCGGTCCACCGCGCTCGGCGCGGTCACGGAAAGCGATGCCCATGGTCGCTTTGGAAGTCGCTGCGCGAGCGGCGATGGACGTGGAGTAGCAACGTTAGGCAGAGGATAGACCTATGAGTGACAGCAAGAGTGGCCTGTCGGAAGAGGAAGCGAAAGAGTTCCACGGCATTTTCATCGCGAGTTTCATTGGATTTACCGTGGTTGCAATCATTGCGCATTTCCTCGCATGGCAATGGCGCCCCTGGCTGCCGGGTCCAAACGGCTATTCGATGATCGATCACGTGAATTCGTTCGCGAGTTCAGTCATTTCGAATTTGGCATAGGGGAGGTAGGACCATGTGGCGAATCTGGCTTCTGTTCGATCCACGCAGAGTGTTGGTGGCGCTCGTAACGTTCCTGTTCGCGTTGGCATTGGTGATTCACTTCATCTTGCTCAGCACGGACCGGTTCAATTGGTTGGATGGGCCACACCACGCTTCGAAGGTGGCTCAAGAATCGTCGACGGCAGCGCCGACGAACGTGCTGGCCCAGGCCACGACGACACGAGAGCAGTAGGCGTCGTTGCCTTCGGCAACGGACGCGGCCGGGTGCCCGTGGCCCGACCTCGCTCGTTGCCGAGGGGCAGCCGTGAATGGTTCTAACCGAGGATCCGACAATGGCGATGCTGAGCTTCGAAAGAAAATATCGCGTGCGCGGCGGCACGCTGATCGGGGGAGACCTTTTCGACTTCTGGGTCGGTCCGTTCTATGTCGGATTCTTCGGGGTCACGACGATCTTCTTTTCGTTCGTCGGTACCGCGTTGCTCGTGTGGGGAGCTGCGCTCGGACCGACTTGGAATTTATGGCAGATCAACATTGCGCCGCCCGATCTTAAATACGGGCTGGCACTTGCGCCGTTGCGGGAAGGCGGACTTTGGCAGCTGATTACGATGTGCGCGGTCGGCGCGTTCGTGTCGTGGGCGCTGCGCGAAGTCGAAATCTGCCGCAAGCTCGGCATCGGCTACCACGTTCCGATCGCCTTCAGCATGGCGATCTTCGCGTACGTGACGCTCGAAGTGTTCCGGCCGTTGCTGCTCGGCGCGTGGGGTCATGGGTTCCCGTATGGAATCATGAGCCACCTCGATTGGGTATCGAACACCGGCTATCAGTTCGGGAATTTTCACTATAACCCCGCGCACATGATCGCCATCACGTTCTTCTTCACGACGTGCCTTGCACTCGCCCT
>DASRZO010000267.1:0-2681 GCA_035686405.1 Pseudomonadales bacterium
CGATCGCCGCGTTGCCGTCGGCGCGCCAACGTGCGCTCGCCGACGACTTCGCGACGAACCGCGCGTTTCGCCGCGATGTGTTCGTGCGTGGACCGTTGCGCGCGAGAGATTCGTCGCACCTCGACGATGTCGTCATCGCGCGACTCGCGCCGATCGCTTCGCTCGAGGCACGCGCGCGGGTACCGCGCGGTGTGGTGACGTTTCAAGGCGCGTTCACCGAAGCGTTGCGACGCGTTCTCGCGGACGGAACTCTGACGATCGCGACGATCGTCGATCGCCTTCGCGGCCAGGCGGCCAATGCCAACGAGATCGTGCGCAATCTCACGATACTAATTGCGGCTGGGGAGCTGACGCCGGCTGCTCGCGTCGGTCGCTACGGCGCGTTCGCGGCGGGGCGTGCGCACGTCGATCCGGCGGCGTCTTCGGCGTTGCGATACGCAGTCGAGCACCGCGTCGCGCGCGCGTTGCCGAGCCCGCTTCTCGGCAATGGCGTCGATGCGCAACCGGTCGAGGCGCTCGCCGCGATCGACTGCCTCGCAGCGCCGATGAGCGCCGCGCTGTTGGCGCGCCGCGTCGCCGAGCGTCTGGACCGCGAACGTTGGCTCCCCGACGGCGACGCTCCGCGGACGGACGCCATCGCGCGCGAAGCCGCGACGCGCGTCGTCGATGTGCTGTTGCCGATGTACGCGCGACTCGGCCTGACGACACCCGCATAGACGATCTGGGCATCGGGCACTCGGTCCGACCTCGAACACACCGATCGCTTGACCGGCGGGCCAATCCCGGGAACGCTGCGGCGCTGGCGTGATGCACTGGGGGACATCGCATGACCGCACCGCTCGACGGCGTTCGCGTGCTCGAAGTGGCGAGTTGGCTGGCAGCGCCGAGTTGCGCCGCCCTGATGGCCGATATGGGCGCCAGCGTCATCAAGGTCGAACCGCCCGGCGGCGATACGTATCGGCGCCTGTACCAAGCGATGTTCGGTCAGGATTTCATCCATCCCGCGTACCAATTCGACAACCGCGGCAAGCGTGGCGTCTGCGTCAATCTCGAGAGCGCAGAGGGTATCGAACTCGTGCATAGGCTCGCTGCAGATGCCAGCGTGTTCATCTCCAATCTGACGGGTCCGCGCCTGAAGCGTTACCGACTGACCGACGCCGACGTTCACGCGCTGTCGCCGACGGCGGTGTACGCGGTGTTGTCCGGCTACGGCATCAACGGCTGCGACGCCGACCGCCAAGCGTTCGATCAGACCGCGTTCTGGGCCCGATCCGGCGCGATGAGCGTGTTCGGCGATCGCGGCGACGGTCCGCTGATTTCGCGCGGGGGTTTCGGCGACCGCACGACCTGCCTGAATCTGCTCGCAGCGATCCTCGCCGCGATGCGGCTGCGCGATCGCACCGGCGAAGGACAATACGTGGAAGTGACGTTGCAGCGCACCGGCATCTGGGCCCTCGCGAGCGACGTCACGACCGCGCTGTTCCAGAAGGTCCAACCGGAGAAGACCAGTCGCGTCGCGCCGGCCAATCCGATCTGGAACTTCTACAAGACGAAGGACGACCGCCACATCGTGCTCGTGATGCCGTCGGCGATGCCGTATTGGCCGAAGTTCTGTGCGATGGCCGGTAAGCCGGAGTGGGTCAGCGATCCGCGATTCGAGTCGTTGACCGCGATGGCGGAACACGGCCCGAGCGTCGTGCCCGAAGTCGCCGCGATGTTCGCTCGGCACGATCTCGCCTATTGGCGGACGAAGCTCGATGCCGCCGGACTCATCTGGGAGCCGGTCGCCGCGTTGACGGAGGTCGTCGACGATCCGGCGCTGCGGGAGGCGGGCGCTTTTACGACGATCAACCATCCGACCGGCGGTGCGATGGAAATCATCTCGGCGCCGTTCCATATCCGCGACGCCGGGGTCGAGATACGCGGCCCCGCACCGGAGGCCGGCCAACACACGCGCGAAGTGTTCGCCGAAGCGGGTCTGTCGAGCGCCCGCATCGAGGAACTGATCGACAAGGGCGTGTTGGCCTAGACGGCAGCGGGGCAGTAGCGATGTTCAAACGCGTCCTCATCGCCAATCGCGGCGAAATCGCCATTCGAATCGCCAAAGCCGCGACGGGGCTCGGCATCGAATCGATCGGCGTCTATGCGACCGTGGACGCGCAATCGCTGCACGCGCGTTTCACGACCGACGCGCGGCCGCTGCCCGGCGACCCGGTACGCGCGTACCTCGACGTCGACGCGATCGTCGGCATCGCGGTCGACGCCGGCTGTGACTGCGTGCACCCCGGCTACGGATTCTTGTCGGAGAACGCGCACTTCGCGCAGCGCTGCGCGGACGCGGGCGTCACGTTCATCGGCCCGTCGCCGGAAGCGCTCGCGCTCTTCGGTGACAAAGTACGAGCGCGCACCCTGGCGCAGTCGTTAGGCATTCCGGTCGTGCCAGGCAGCGAACGGGCGCTGGCGTCGGCTACCGACGCAGCTGCCACCGCGAGGGCGATCGGCTATCCGGTGATGCTCAAGGCATCTGCCGGCGGCGGCGGCCGCGGCATGCGCGCCGTTGCCGGCGAAGCCGAGATCGAGGCGGCATTCGAACGCTGTCGCAGCGAAGCCCAAGCTGCGTTCGGCGACGGCAGCGTGTTCATCGAAAGACTGATCGAGCGACCGCGGCACATCGAAGTGCA
>DASRZO010000268.1:0-3822 GCA_035686405.1 Pseudomonadales bacterium
ACGAAGATGATGGCGAGCTACAACTGCATGTTGTACGAGTTCTTTCGTATGCCGCGGCTCGAACGCGACGAGCTGCTCGACCGGGTCGACGTCGTCGGCCATGAACATGTCGTCGAGGCATTGCGCCGCGGCAAGGGCGTCATCATCACGTCGTGTCATCTCGGCAACTGGGAACTCGGCGCCGTCGTGCTCGCCCATCTCGGCCACACGCTGCACGCGGTGACGGGCGTGCAGTTCGGCCGCTGGCTGGCGCCGGCGGTGCGCGACGCAAAGAGCGAGCTCGCGGTCCACACGATTCGGCCGGAAGACGGCTATCGCAAACTCTGGCGCGCATTGGCGCGCAACGATTTGCTCGCGTTGATGGTCGACGGCGACATCTTCGGTCAAGGCGTTGCGCTCGAATTCTTCGGCCGCGAAGTACGCTGGCCGGCCGGCCCCGGCGCGTTGTCGAAGCGCACCGGTGCGCCGGTCGTCAACGCGTGCGTTCAACGACTCGGCAAAGGGCGCTTTCGCTTGACGTTGGAACCGATGCTCGATCCCGATACGTTTGCCGACGAGCAGGCGATCAACGTGGCGATCGCTGCGACGACGGAGCGGAAAATCCGCGAGAACATCGAGCAGTGGTGCATCTTCCGCCCGCTCTGGAGCGACGCGCCGGACACGACCGCGCGCCGCGCGACGAACGGGCGCGAGGTCGTCGCGTGAAGATCGGCATCGTGACGCAGTCGTATTACCCGCGCTTCGGGGGCGTCACCGAACACGTGCACGCGACGGCGACCGAACTCGCGCGACGCGGTCATGACGTGCGCGTGATCACGAGTCGCTTCAGAACCGATCCGCCGGTGACGCTGCCGGTCGATCGCATCGGCCGCAACCTGCTCATTCCGTACAACCGGGCGTTCGTCGACTTCACGATCGGCATCGGCCTGAAGCGTCAGCTGCGCACATTGTTTCGACGTTACGACTTCGACGTGATCCACACGCATTGCCCGGCGGCGCCGAGTCTGCCGTTGATCGCGGTCGGGGCCGCCGACTGTCCGCAGGTCGGAACGTTTCACATGACCGGCCGCAACGCGCTGCAAGATCTCTTTCGCGCGCCGTTGACGAAGCGCATGGCGCTGCTCGACGCGCGCGTTGCCGTGTCGGAAACAGCGCGAGAATGTGCGGAACATTACTTCGGCGGTTCGTATCACGTGATTCCGAACGGCATCGACGTCGAGCGATTTCATCCGGACAACGAACCGTTCGAGAAATGGCGAACGCCCGACCGCGTCAACATCGTGTTCGTCGGCCGCCTCGATCCGCGTAAAGGTGTCGACGACCTCGTCGCTGCGGTACCGGGCGTCGTCGAGCGCACGCGCGGTCGGGCGCGCTTCTTGATCGTCGGCGATTCGTATTTGCGCGCGCGGCTCGAAGCGTCGGTGCGCGCCGACATGCGCGAACACGTCGTATTCGTCGGTGCGGTACCGCCGAGCGATTTACCGCGTTGGTATGCGACGGCCGACATCTTCGTGTCGCCGGCAACCGGCAACGAGAGCTTCGGCATCGTCTTGGTGGAAGCGATGGCCGCGGGCCGCCCGGTCGTGTGTTCCGACATTCCGGGCTACCGTACCGTCGTGACGCCGGACGTGAACGCGGTCGTGCACGCGCCGGGCGACGTCGAGGCGCTCACGGATGCGCTCAGTCGCTTGGTGGACGACGACGACCGCCGAACGACGCTCGCCATCAACGGTCGCAAACGCGCGCTCGAATTCGCCTGGCCGCGCGTGACCGATCGTCTCGAAGAGCTGTATCGCACGCTGCTCGCGCGGTCGGGCGACACGCCGAGCGACGAGCGCAGGCGAGCGACGCGCTCGGCCGCGTGAACCCGACGCGATCCGAACGGACATGACGCACCGATCCGGTCGGCCGTACAGATCCATGTCGAAGGCAGATCGGTTCCGATGACCGACGATCGCCGCTCGCTGTTCCGACAGCGCAGCTTCGCCGGCCTGTGGTGGGGCCAGGTCTTCTCGATCACCGGCGACCGGTTCACGTATCTGGCACTCGCCGGTCTCTTCTTCGAATACAGCCAGGGCAACCCGAGCGCGAGCTACGCGGCGCTGCTGGCGCTCTTCGCAAACGTCGTCGTCGCGCCGGTGTTGCTGTTCGCACCGTTCACCGGGGCGTGGGTCGATCGCCACAACTTGAAGCGCGTGTTGATCGTCAGCGATGTGCTGCGTGCGTTGCTCGTGTTCTCGATGCCGATTCTGTTCGAGATGACGTATTCGACCGACGTGATCTTCGCCGTGGTATTTCTGTTGTTCGCGGTGAACGTGATCTTCCTGCCGGCGAAGAGCGCGCTCCTGCCCGAAGTCGTCCGCGGCGATCAATTGCTCGCCGCGAATTCGTTGCTCGCAGGCGCCGGTATTCTCGCCACCGCAATCGGCGCGCTCGCCGGCGGCTACATCATCGACCGGTTCGGTTGGGCGTTCGCGATGCGGCTGGACGCGGCGAGTTACCTCGTGTCGGTCGTCGGCCTCGGGTTCGTTGCGTATCGCGCCGGCGATCATCACGCCCATCTAGCGCCCGTCACGGTTCGCGGCTATGCCGCGGAAGTGGGCGCCGGGTGGAACGTCGTGCGGCAGAGCCGATCCGTTGGTGCGGCGTTCCTCGCGCTCGCCGCGGTGTGGTTCGCGGGCGGCGTCCTGCACGTGGCGGGCAACGAGCACATTCAAGCAATGGCGAGCGCGCCTGGCATGTCGCGACTCGGCGCGCTGTTGTTCGCGATCGGCGTCGGCAGCGGGATCGGCGCGTGGTGGATCAACACGTACGGCAAGCGTTTGCCGCGCGCCTACGTGTTGGGCGCCGGCCTCGCGTTCGCGGGTTGCGCGCTCGCGTTGTTCGCGATGAGCCGGCTCTTCGCAGTATTCGTCGGCGCCGCGTTCTTGATCGGTCTTTTCGCTGCGCCGGCGCTGGTATTGACGGAGACGGCGTTGCAGGAAGGCACGGACCTCGCGCATCGGGCGCGCGTATTCAGCCTGCGCGATTTCACGATGCGGCTGACGTTGCTGGTGTCCGTGTCGCTCGCGGCGTGGGCGGTCGCATGGACCGACACGCGCACGACGCTGCTCGGGTGTACGGTCGTGCTGTGGGTGCTCGGCGGTTGTACGGTCGGGCTCGGCCGCCGCGCCGAACGCGTCGAAACGACCGCCGCAGGCCTCGCGGCGCGCGGCGAAGTCGGACGCTAGCCGATGTTCCATCTAACGGCGCGGCGCGGCCGCGCACGCTTCGCGCTGTCCGCCCCCGCGATACGACGCAGCGCAATCCGGACGGCTTGCCGATGCATTCGATCCTGATCGATCCGCGCGACGCGCGGCACATGTCCTTCGGTACCGGTTCGGCCGGCGTGTTCGAAACGAACGATCGAGGCGCGAGTTGGAAGTTGCTGAACACCGGCATGCTGTCGCCGGCCGGTCCGGATCCGCCGCGCGACTCGGCGACATCGGGTTGCCGATCGCGCTGCATCCGCGCGATCCGCAAACTGCGTGGGTGTTTCCGATGGACGGCACCGACCGACGACGTCGTGATCCCTGCGGGCGCTTTTGTGCGGTTGCTTCACGTCGATGCTGGTCAGCGCGCGGCGGTTCCTTTATAAGTGCCTCGGATGCGGCGTCGGCCCTGCCGAGAAGTTCATGCCGCGAATGCCGTCGAGAGAGGTAACGCCCATGACAGTCGACTTGACCGATGAAATCGCAGCGCTGCGCGGACAGATCGAAGCGCTGTCGAAGCAGATCCCGAACAAGCCGGAGCCCGGCATGACGAAGAGTGCGAGCGAAGCGA
>DASRZO010000269.1:0-4085 GCA_035686405.1 Pseudomonadales bacterium
CGTTCTATGCCGCGCGTTCGGTCCGCCGGAATCGCTGACGCTCGAAGAAGTCGCCGAACCGGTCGCCGGGGACGACGACGTTCTCGTCGACGTCCGTGCGGCCGCGCTGAATTTCCCCGATGTGTTGATGATCGAGGGCAAGTATCAAAGCCAACCACCGTTTCCGTTCAGTCCGGGCGGCGAGTTCTCCGGCGTCGTGCGAGCGGTGGGCCGGCGCGTCACGACACTCGCGGTCGGCGACGGCGTATTCGGTGGTAGCGGCAGCGGTGCCTTCGTCGAGCGCATCACAGCGCCCGCGCAACGGCTGCGGCGCATTCCCAAAGGGATGTCGTTCGAGCAAGCGGCCGGCATCAGCACCACCTACGGCACGTCGTATCACGCGTTGAAACAGCGCGCAGACCTGCAGCCGGGCGAATCGTTACTCGTGCTCGGCGCCGCCGGCGGCGTGGGCCTCGCGGCGGTCGAGCTCGGTAAGGCGATGGGCGCGCGCGTCATTGCGGCCGCCAGCACCGACGAGAAGCTCGAAGTGGCGAAGCGCGCCGGCGCCGACGATGTGATCAACTACGCCGACGGCGAACTGAAGGACAAGGTCAAAGCGCTGACGAACGGCCGCGGCGTCGACGTCATCTACGACCCGGTCGGCGGCGATCTATTCGATCAGTGCATGCGCAGCATCGCCTGGTGCGGCCGCGTACTCGTCGTCGGTTTCGTCGGCGGCTACATTCCGAAGGTGCCGATCAATCTGATCTTGCTGAAGGGTTGCCAGGTCGTCGGCGTCTTCTACGGTTCGTTCGCAGCCCGCGAACCGGCGCTGAACGATCAGAACTTCCGCGACATCCTGCAGTTCTTCGAACGCGGCCGAATCAATCCGTTGGTCGGCAAGACATACCCGTTCACCGAGTATGCGGCAGCGTTGCGTTGTCTGTCGGGCCGAGCCGCGATCGGCAAAGTCGTGCTCGAGATTGGTGCATGAACGATCCGCTGAATCGGGCTCTACTCGCGCTGTTGTTGGCGGGCGCGATGGTCGGCGGCGCGCAATTTATGGAGCACGTCCTAGCGCAAGACCCGTGTCCGCTGTGTTTGATGCAACGCCTCTGGACGATGCTGGCGGGCGCGTTCGTACTCGGCGGGCTCGCGCACAATCCGCGCCTCGTCGCTTACCCGCTCGCTGCGCTGCTCTGCACGATCGCCGGCGCGGGCTTTTCGGTCCGACAACTGTGGCTGCAGCATTTGCCTGCAGATCAGGTGCCGGCCTGTACGCCCGACATGGCGTACATGATCGACGCATTTCCGCTCGCCGACATCGTGCACGCGATGACGTACGGCACCGGCAACTGCGCAAAAGTCACGTGGACACTACTCGGATTGAGCATCGCAGGCTGGGCTTTGTTGGGGTTCGTCGCGCTCGCGGTTTCGCTCGCGCTTTGGCTGGTGTCGTTGCGCGACATGTCGGCCGCGCGCGCAGCGGCTTGAGCAATGCGCCTTCGTTGCTACGCTTCCGTTAGGGTCCACATCGGAGGCGGAGAGTCATGCAACATCGCGCAGTGCAACATTCCATCGCATCGTTCCTGAAAGATCGCCAACGCTTGATCGTCGAACTGATGCATCTATCGACGGCACTCGAGCACCATCAAGTAGAGCGATGGGAAATCGTGCTGGATCGATTCTGCCAATGTTTGGTCGACTATCTGTCGAACGGCCACTTTCGAATCTTCGCGAACCGCACTTCGCCAACCAATTGGGTTACGCCGCGCGAATACGCGATTCTCGAATCGACGACCGCCACTGCAATGGCGTTCAACGACGAACATACGCAAGGACAACACATCGCTAGAGCGAAGACGAAGGCGCACCTTGCACAACTCGCACTCGCGCTCGAAACACGTTTCGAATTCGAAGACGAAATGCTGTCGCGCGCGACGCGCGACACGTTCGCTCTGGCGAGCTGACCTATCGAGCTGGCGCCGACGAGCGCACTCGGCCGCGCGCAACCTCATCTGGTTTCCTCAAACTGATCGCAACTCGCTCTGGGGCCAGAAAAAAACAGTAGAGACGGCCCGGTGGCCGGGTATATAGTCCGCTGGTCCGTCCACACAACTTCGAAGTCGAACACCGATGGCTGAGCCGAACGCTCTTCGCATCCTGGTCGTAAACGGAAAGGGGGGCTGCGGGAAGACGACGATCGCGACCAACCTGGCCGCGGCCTATGCGCGTCTCGGGTTCTGCGTCGCCCTGTCCGACCACGATTCTCAGGCATCTAGCGCCCACTGGCTGGAACAACGCCCGACCCGGCTCCCGACCATTCATTTGGTTCCGGCCCACGAGCGTCCCGGGATGTATACGACGCGATCGTTCCAGCGCCGCTTACCGATCGACGTCGAGCGGATCATCATCGACACCCCGTCCGCCGTGGGCGACCGAGACCTCGACGGGCTGCTGCGCGGAATCGATGCGATCCTCGTACCGTTGCTGCCGTCGTCGATCGACATCCGGGCCGGCGGGCGCTTCATCGCCCAACTGCTGAACCACCGTTCCTATCGGGCTCAACCGAAGCCGATTGCGGTCATCGCCAATCGAGTCCGCCACAACACCGCAACGCACCAAAAGCTGATGGAGTTCCTCGCGACGCTGGAAGTCCCGACGGTCGCGACGTTCACGGATTGCGCGATGTACACGCGCCTCGCCGAAAACGGCAACGGATTATTCGACGATGTCTCCGATGCACTCGCCGAACGCGAGGCTGCCGAGTGGTGCAGGGTGATGCAGTGGATCGACGACGTCGCGATTCATGCCCACGCCAACAGTCGCCAGCACGGCCCGGTCGCGGCCTCGCCGCATCAGCGCAACGCGGAATCCGCGGAAGCCTGAGCTAGAAGCTCTCTCGCCAAGCGCGTCCATTCGTCATCGAGCGAATCCGTCGTCGGGGCGACCCCGGCCCGCCGATACCAATATCCGGCGTTGGCGAGATCGCCTTCGACGCGATGCAGATACGCGTGCACCCGCGACGAGGCGACGGTCGTCAGATCCTGCAGCAGGTCGTGCGCTCGGTCCCACGCATCGCGTTTCGCCCACCACAACGCGACGAGCTCCGCCGGCAGCGCGGGCGGTGCTTCGGCCCGTAAGCTCGCGATGAAATCTCGAAGGTCCGGTAACTCGCTCATTCGACGTACAATCGCCGCCTTTCGACGAAGGTCCGAGTATCGCACCGCGCCGCCGCAACGTCTTCGCGCGCGCCGCGGGGCGAACGGTCACTCTCGCGAGACATCCAGCGGCAACTGATCGTGATCGTCGTTTCCGACGTGACATTGAAGCGCGGCGGCGAGGTGTTGTTCGAACACCTCGACATCACGCTGCATCCCGGACATCGCAACGCGATCGTCGGTCGCAACGGCGTCGGTAAGTCGAGCCTGTTCGCGTTGCTGCGCGGACGATTGTTGCCGGAAATCGGCGACGTCCGCATGCCGCCGCGGTGGCGCATCGCCCATCTCGACCAAGAGTCCGAGGCGTCCGAGCGCTCGGCGCTCGACTGGACGCTCGACGGCGATCGAGCGTTGCGTCGCGTCCAACGCGATCTGGCGAACGCCGAGCGAAACGGCGATGACGCCGCCCTCGCACGCTTGCACGTCGAATTCGACGATCTCGGCGGTTACACCGCCGAGGCGCGCGCGGCGGAGATCCTCGACGGCCTAGGATTTCGGGCGAGCGAATTCGGCAAGCCGTATCGCGAGTTCTCCGGCGGTTGGCGAATCCGCCTGAACCTCGCGCAGACGCTGATGTCGCCATCGGACTTGCTTTTGCTCGACGAACCGACGAACCACCTCGATCTCGATGCGATGTTGTGGCTCGAAGGCCACCTGCGACGCTACGAAGGCACGTTGTTGGTGATCGCTCACGACCGCGAGTTTCTCGATGCCATAGCCGATCACACCGTCCACCTCGAGTCAGGTCGCGCGACGACGTATCGCGGCAACTACAGCTCGTTCGAGCGCCAGCGCGGCGAGAACCTGGCGAATCAAGTTGCCCTCGCCCGACGGCAAGAGCGCAAGGCCGCCGAGATCATGAAGTTCGTCGATCGCTTCCGCGCG
>DASRZO010000270.1:0-3292 GCA_035686405.1 Pseudomonadales bacterium
TCCAGTACCGGCATCCTGTTCGCGGGACACGCTGCAAGTACATCCATGTAAGCTCCCTCTCGGCATCCCTGCCTCGAGAGGTTCCCGCGAACAGGATGCCGGTACTGGAACCCACCGAGCACGGTGGTACGTCCATGGGCCACGATGCGATGCGATTCGCTGACTCCGTCGCGTCAGTGAGCGTCAGAGCGTGCGTCCTGCGGATAGAACGCTGTTAATCGGCCGTAGATAGACCCGCTGTTCCTCGAACGCGGATGGGTGACGTTACCTTCCCCGGTTCGTTGGCGGTGCCGCTACGGATCGCCGCAGTCGCTCGGCGCCGCGGCGACCGTCGTCCCGATCGGTGTCGATTGCTTGCGCAAAGCGCCGTCGATCGCGACCCGCTGCGCGACGTCGCGAACGTTCTCGCCGTTGCGGAACGTCACGATAGCGGCCATGTCGTCGCGCGATGTCTCAATGACTCAATGAACGACTTCAGCCGGTGCCACCACATCGCACTCGCGAGCGGTCGGTGAAACCGCGCGAGTGAATCTCTGTGAGTGGCCGAGACACGGCATTCGGTTCGCGGGAACCTCTCGAGGCAGGGATGCCGAGAGGGAGCTTACATGGATGTACTTGCAGCGTGTCCCGCGAACCGAATGCCGCGCCTCGGCCACTCGCCGAACCACGGCGTTGATGCAACCGACCCGCGCCTCGGCCACTTACGAACCACGGCGTTGAGAAAGCAACGTCGATTCAAGCGAACGCCGCGTCTCGGCCACGCCCCGAACAACGGCGTTGCTTCAACCGAACTGTGTTTTGGACACACCGATCAACGGCGTTGAAGTGCACAGCGGAACGCCGCGCCTCGGCCACTCGCCGAACAACGGCGTTGATCCAACCGAGCCGCGTCTCGGCCACGCCCCGAACTACGGCGTTGAAGCGCACAGGCGAACGTCCCTTTACTCGCGCGCTTGCTGAGCAACAGCGTTGATTCGATCGAATGCGGCGGACACCTCCGAACATCGGCGTCGAGTGGTTCGGTCATTCGCCCGGCACTGGGAGCAGTCGAACGCAGGTCGGTTCGCTGGCGTCACAGGTCCGTCGCCCGGAACGTGACCTCGCGGCTCGCGAGCGACTCCGCCGATTCGAGCACCTCGGATAGTGCCATTTCGAAGCTCTGCACGAGCCCCAACAAATTCTTGTTGTCGCCGTGCGCGATCGCGAGTTCGAGCGCTTTGGATGCTTCCTTCAGATCCGCGGCGCCGAAGCTGCCGGCGACGCCGTGCAGGTTGTGCGCGAGCCGCTCGCCGGCCTCCATGTTGTTCGCCTGCACCGCTTCGCGCATCCGTTGGCCGGCGTCGCCGTAGTACTTACCGAAGTCGCCCATCAGCTTCAGCATCAGCTTCACGTTGCCGTTGTGGTTCTTGATCGCCTCGCCGATGTTGATGCCGGGCGTGCGCTGATCGACGAGGTCGGAGATGTCGGGCACTTCGGTCGCTGCGTCGCTGGCGCGGCGGCGCATCTGCGTCGTGTCGACGGCGGGCGTCGTCAGCAGACCGTTCAGGATCGTCAGCAACTCGTCGAAGTCGATCGGCTTCGTGACGTAGGCGTTGCAGCCGGCTTGCAGAGCGGCGGAGCGACGTTCGGCGAGTGCGTCGGCCGAGACGGCGACGATCGGCATCGTGAGGCCGGCTTCGCGGATCATGCGCGTCGCGGCGAGGCCGTCGACCTCCGGCATGTGGATGTCCATCAACACGACGTCGTACGAGCGTTCGAGCGCGAGGTCGACCGCACGGCGGCCGGACTCCGCGATGTCGATCACCGCGTCGCCGCGTTGCAGATATTCGAGCGCGAGTTGCTGGTTGATCGGATTGTCTTCCGCCAACAATACCCGCCGGCCGCGCAGGACGTCGGCGCTGCGCGGTCGCGTGCGCGCTTCGGTCTGCACGGCCACTTTCGCGGTCGGTCGCACGAAGCGCGCGTCGAATGCGAAGCAGCTGCCTTGGCCGACGGCCGATTTCACGGAGATCTCGCCGCCCATCGCCTGCACGAGGTTTTTGCAGATCGCGAGGCCGAGGCCGGTTCCGCCGAAGCGGCGCGTCGTCGACGTTTCGGCTTGCTGGAACGATTCGAACAGGCGCGTCTGCTGGTCTGCGCTGATGCCGATGCCGGTATCGATCACTTGCACGCCGATCGTCAGCGCATCGCCGCTGCTGCGCAGCGTGCGCGCGTCGACGGTCACGCTGCCGGTCTCGGTGAATTTGATCGCGTTGCCGATCAGATTGATCAGCACCTGCTTCAGCCGCAGCGAATCCCCGACGACGACGCCGTCGGTCGGGAACTCGGGGCTGTCGCCGGTGTAGTCGACGACGGTGAACTCGAGGTTCTTCTTGCGCACTTCGGTGCGGAACAACCGTTCGACTTCGCGCAGCGTGTCGCCGAAGTTGAACGGCGACTGTTCGAGCGTCAGCTTGCCGGCTTCGATCTTCGAGAAGTCGAGCACGTCGTTGACGAGCGTCAGCAACGATTCGGCGGCATTGCGGATCGAAGCGACGTATTCGCGTTGTTTGCGATCCAACGTCGTTTCGAGCGTGAGCCGCGAGAAGCCGACGATCGCGTTCATCGGCGTGCGGATCTCGTGGCTCATGTTGGCGAGGAATTCGCTCTTTGCTTGCGTCGCCGCTTCGGCGATCTGGCGGCGCTTCTCCGCCTGGCCGCGCTCGACGCGCGCGCTGATATCGATCACCGAGCCGTCGATCACTTCGCCTTGCACCGGGTCTTGGTTGACGCGCGCGTTCAGCGACATCCAGAACGTACGGCCGTCGCGGATGACGCCTTCGGCTTCGAACGCGACCGCGAGACCGGTCTCGTCGAGCAGCGACATCAATTCCTGTGCGCGATCCTTCTTCAGGAACACGCGATCGAGGAGGTCGCGATAGTCGGCGAGCAGCATTTCGGTCGAATCGAAACCGAGAATGCGCGCGAGCGTCGGGTTTGCGCGGATCAGTACGCCGTCGCCGCTGATGCGGAACAGCCCTTCGTTCGCGCTGTCGTAGAGCGTTCGATATTCGTCGCGCGTCGCTTGCAAGGTGGAGTAGAGGCGCGCGTTCTCGATCGAGATCGCGGCTTGCGACGCGAGCAGGCTCAGCACCTCGACGCGTTGCGCCGTGAAGACGCCGGTGAGCCAGCGATGTTCGACGTACAAGACGCCGATCGCTTCGTTGCGCGCGATGATCGGCAAGCCCATCACGGACAGCGGCTGGAAGTCCTTGACGTAGACGTCTTGGGTGAAGACGTCCTCTTTCGTCGC
>DASRZO010000271.1:0-11382 GCA_035686405.1 Pseudomonadales bacterium
ACGCTGCGCGACCTGCGTAGCGGATTCGACTTGGCACGAGTGCCGAAGGTCGATCTGGTCGAGCGGGACAACGAGATCGTCGTACGCGCCGAGTTGCCCGGCGTCGAGAAAAAAGACCTGAAGGTCTCGCTGACCGATCGCGCGATCAGCATTCGTGCGTCGACTCGCAAAGAGACGAAGGAAGAGAAGGGCGAGTACTACCGGCGCGAGATTACGTCGGGCGAAATTTCGCGCACGCTCGCGCTGCCGAGCGACGTCGACGGAACGGCGGCGAAGGCCGAGTTCAAGGACGGCCTGCTCGAAATCGTCGTACCGAAGGTCGCCAAGGCGAAGCGCGTCGACGTCGAAGTGAAGTAGGTCGAGCGTTCGAAGTTCGCGAAGTTCGCGTCGCGGCTCACGCCGCGAGTGCGCGCTTCGTCGGGCGGTGCCGTGGCGATCGATCTCGGCGCGCGTGTACATCAGCAGCGCGCGAGGTAGCTACGGCCGCGTGTGCTCAGTCGATAGCCGACCTCGAGGCTTTCAGTCAGCCCGAGCGCCTTGAGGCGCCGCACGCGCGTCTTGAATACCGGCGTCGGCCAACCGATCGCGGCGGCCAGATCGCCGGCGCGGCGCGCGGGATTGCGTTCGATGGCGCGCAGGACCTGCGTCGTCCAATCGCCGCTGTCGGTGCGACGGTCCAGCGCGTCGAGCTTCGCGCGAATCCCCTCGATATCGTCGTTGGTCGGTTTCGTCGCGGCGAGCGCTCGGCGCGGATCCGGCGGCACCTCGCAGCGTTCGAAATCGACCCGGTAGACGCGCGTCCCATGTTGGAACGGTGCGAGCGCGCGCTCGAGTTCCGTGACGTCGGCGAAGCCGGCGGCACGCGCGCCGCGCGCGGACAACGGTCGATCGCATTCGCGGACCGCCGTGACGCGCACCGCGAGGTCCGGCCGCAGCCGGTACACGCCGCCGGCGCGCACGCGCGGCGAACGCCAGCGGCGGTAGGTCCGTGTCGTCGTGCCGGCACGAATACCGTGGAGTTGCGCGTCTTTGAACAGCATGGCGATCGTGGTCGATGCGATGTCGCCGTTGAGTCTGCGGCCGCGCCGCCCGCGCGGCTAGATGATCCGCACGACGGCGGCGATCGGCTCAGTCGCTCGTCCAACGCGGGCGTGCAGCAATGCACCCGCAGGATCCGGGGCCTGAGCCGCTACCGCGCGAAGCGCTTCAAGTTGTCGTTGGCCCAGCCTTCGATCGGCGCGAGATTGTCGTAGTCCAGGAACTGCAGCATGAAACGCTGGCAACCTGCTTCGATGTACGACTCGAGCCGCTCGATGCCTTCGGAGCCTTCGGCCCACGCGAATGGACCCATCAGCGAACGCTTCACCGTTCTCGGATCGCGTCCTTGCTTTTCGAGCAATTCGTCGAGCCGTTGGCTCAGCGCTTTGTAGGTCGGTGCGTCGACGAACACGCCGTTCCATTCGTCGGCGTATTTCGCGGCCAGCGGCAGACTGCGCTTCTTGCCGTTGCCGCCGATCAAGATCGGCGTCTTGCGCTTCGGTCGCGGCAGCAGCACGGCGTCGCTGACTTCGATGTGTTTGCCTTTGTAGGTCACCGGCCCCGCACCCGAGATGAGTCGTTGGGTGATTTCGAGCGCGTCCGTGAGCTTGTCGAAGCGGGTCGGGAAATCGTCGAACGGAATGCCGTAGTTGGCATGCTCGCGCCGTTGCCAACCGGCGCCGAGGCCGAGGATCAAGCGGCCGTTCGACAGGTCGTCGATGGCGGTCGCTTGGCGCACCGTCATCGTCGGATGCCGGAAAGTCACCGGCGCGACGAGCGAACCGAACTCGATGCGCTGCGTGCGCGTCGCCGCGTACGTCAGCGCCGTGAAGAGCTCGAGCGAGTCGAGGTCCGGCGCCGCCGGATTCGTGAAGTGATCGGAGCGGAAGACGCACTGGTAACCGGCGCGCTCCGCCATGTCGAGCACGCGCGTCCAGCGGTCCCAGTTGAGCCCCATCTGGCCTTCGACCATCAAACCGATTTGCGCTTTCATTTGCCGCCGCTCCGTCAGTCGCGCGCCGCGACGACGCGGATTTCGACTTTGTAGGCCGGCGTCGCGAGCTTCGCTTCGACGCACGCGCGCGGCGGCGTGTTGCCTTTCGGCACCCACGTATCCCAGACGGAGTTCATCGCGGCGAAATCCTTGATGTCGGCGAGCCAGATCGTGACGTTCAGCATCTTGGTCTTGTCGGTGCCGGCTTCGGCGAGATAGCCGTCGATCAGCGCCAGGATCTGACGAGTTTGCCCTGCCGCGTCGGCGGACGGATCGCCGGCGACGATGCCGGCCGTGTAGACGGTGTTGCCGTGGATCGCGACCTGCGACAGGCGCGGGCCGACGTGAAGGCGTTGGATGGTCATGCGGCGGTCTCTCCCTTGTCATCGAGCGAAATGGAACGAACGAATCGGAATGGTGAATAATGCGGACACACGGTGGTGAGAGGCAAACTCGCATGAGTCGGGAACGCGCATTCGCGCCGCGCGGCATCAACGTGCTCGGCGGACCGTTGCGCACGTGCAGCGCGGCGCCGTTGACCGGTTTCTTCCGCGACGGTTGTTGCCGCACCGACGACTCCGACGTCGGCGTGCACAGCGTCTGCGTCGAGACGACCGCGGAATTCCTCGAGTTCTCGCGCCGCGTCGGCAACGACCTGTCGACGCCGCGGCCGGAATACGGCTTCGCCGGATTGAAGCCGGGCGATCAGTGGTGCCTATGTGCGTCGCGCTGGGTCGAGGCGTACCGGGCCGGCGTCGCGCCGCGGGTCGTGCTCGAGGCGACGCACGCGAAAACGCTCGAGTTCGTCGAGCTCGAGACGCTGATGATGTATTCGACCGGCGCTGCCGAACACTGAAGTCCGGCTACGGCCGCCACCGCTCGTTGTAGTTCTCCGCGCCCTCGCGCTTCACGTCCGCGAGCCAATCGCCGTCGTACGGCCACGCATTCGGATCGGCCGGGTTCGGGCCTTGCCAGAACCGCTGCAACGGTCCGTCGACGACCTTTTCGAGCGACCACGCCTGCCGCCGGAACGTCCAGCTCTCCGGCACCAGCCGATGCGCTTCGCGGAAGTGCCGGACTGCGGCGTCGTGGTGGCCGTCCATCTCGAGCTGGGTTGCCAGCGCGAAGTGCGCGTGCCCCAACGACTTCGCGTTGTCGCGCGGCCGCGAGCGCTCGACGACCTTCTCCGGCGACATCGCGAACCGGCTCTTCGCGCCGTTGTCGACCCAGTCGCGCAGTGCGGCGTGGTACTCATCGGCGTCGCTCTTGATCTTCACCGCTTCGGCCATGATCTCGACGAAGCGTTGCGGCAGATCGGCCGGCACATTCAACCGCGCGAGCGTCGGACCGTCGCGCGGCGGCGGCGGCGCGGTTTCGGCCGGGCGCACGATCATGCCGCTTTCGTCGATCCAAACGCTCTGCGGGATATTCGTGATGCCGAAGAGATCTGCCATCACGTGATGGCGGTCGATCAGCGACGGATGTTCGGGCTTCGCCGCTTCGATGAACGCGCGACAGCCTTCGTTGCCGAGTGCGTCGAGCCCGACGGTGACGAGTTCGAGACCCTTCGGATGGAGTTCGTTGCGCAATGCCTGCCACACGGGCAGGTCGCCTGAACAGCCTCAGTAAGGGGCCCAGGCGTAGAGGAGTACCTTCTGCCCGCGCAGGCTCGACAGGCGGAACTCGTTGCCGGCGAGGTCCGGCAGCTTCAGATCCGGCGCTTCCGCCGCAGCGAGTGCGCGCGAGCCGAACGTCGCCGGACCGAGCGCCCACCAACCGTATTCGCGCTCTTCGACGAGCGGCATGCCGATGTCGTTCGCGACCTGCGCGACGTCGACGACCTCGCCCGCGCGCTTCGACAGCGGAATGCAGACGTCGCCGCGGCAGGCGCCTTCCGGTTTCAACGCCCAACCGGTGCCTTCTTCGAACTCGCGTTTCGGGATACTCAGCGACCGTAGCAACATGGTCCCATCCTCTGCTGTTCCGACAGTGCCGCCGCGAGTTATAGCAGCCTCGATTGCATGCAGGCCAGTCGAATGACACGGCGAATTCGTTTCCGATCGAACGGTTCCGCGCGTCGGCTGCCGGAACGTGGCGCGCGGCGGTCGTTTCAGCGTCCGGCCGCGGCCGCTTGGGCGGCCGGGACGTGCGCGAGGATGCCGTCGAGCATCGCCTTCGCGTCGCCGAACAGCATCCGCGTGTTGTCTTTGTAGAAGAGCGGATTGTCGACGCCGGCGTAGCCGGTCGCCATGCTGCGTTTGAACACGACGACCGTCTTCGCGCGCCACACTTCGAGCACCGGCATGCCGGCGATCGGGCTGTTCGGATCTTCGAGCGCGCCGGGGTTCACGATGTCGTTCGCACCGATCACCAATACGAGGTCGGTGCGGTCGAAGTCCGGATTGATCTTGTCCATTTCGAGCACGATGTCGTACGGGACGTGCGCCTCGGCGAGCAGCACGTTCATGTGGCCGGGCAAACGGCCGGCCACCGGATGGATGCCGAACCGCACCTCGACGCCTTCGCTGCGTAGTCGCTGCGTCAAGTCGCTCACTTCGCCCTGCGCGCGCGATACGGCCATGCCGTAGCCCGGCACGATGATCACCGCCTTGGCGCCGCGCAGCGCGTTCGCGACGTCTTCCGCGCTCGTCGCGACGACGTTGCCCTGGGGCGTTGCGACCGGCGCCTCGCCCGAAGTGCCGAAGCCGCCCATGATCACCGAGATGAAACTGCGGTTCATCGCGCGGCACATGATGTACGACAGGATCGCGCCGCTCGAACCGACCAGCGCGCCCGTCACGATCAAGAGATCGTTCGACAGCATGAAGCCGGTCGCGGCCGCGGCCCAACCGGAATAGCTGTTCAGCATGCTGACGACGACGGGCATGTCGGCGCCGCCAACGGCGGCGACGAGGTGCACGCCCATCGCCATCGCGATGGCAGTCATCAACAGCAACGGCACGAGCCCGCCGCTGTCGTGCGTCTGGCCGAGGAAGCTCCAGCCGAGCCACAGCGCAATCGTCAGCGCGCCGAGGTTCAGCACGTGCCGCGCCGGCAGCAGCAGCGGTCGTCCGGTGATCGCGCCCTGCAATTTGCCGAACGCGACGATCGAGCCGGTGAACGTGATCGCGCCGATGAAGACGCCGATGAAGATCTCCACCTCGTGGATCGTCTGCTCGACGCCGACGAAGGCCACGTCCGGATCGACGTAGCTCGAGATGCCGACCAGCACGGCGGCGAGGCCGACGAAGCTGTGCAGCATCGCAACCAACTGCGGCATCTGCGTCATCTCGACGCGGCCGGCGACGCTCGCGCCGATCAGCCCGCCGATCAAGATCGCCGGTATCAACACGACGAGGCCGCCGACGTGCACGCCGAACACCGTCGCGGCGATCGCGATCGCCATGCCGAGCACGCCGTAGACGTTGCCGCGGCGCGCGGTCTCCTGCTTCGACAAGCCGCCGAGGCTCAGGATGAAGAGAACCGCCGCGGCGAGATAGGAAACGGTGATGTAGCCGATCGTCACGTCACGCGTCCCGCCGGAACATCTTCAGCATTCGGTGGGTCACCCAGAAACCGCCGCAGATGTTGATCGTCGCGATCAAGACCGAGATGCCGGCCAGCGCTTTGACGAACCACGATGCGCTGCCGATCTGCAGCAGCGCGCCGATCACGATGATGCCGCTGATTGCGTTCGTGACGCTCATCAGCGGCGTGTGCAACGCCGGCGTCACGTTCCAGATCACGTGGAAGCCGAGGAAGCACGCGAGCACGAACACCGTCAGGTGCTGCATGAAGGCGGGCGGCGCGTGACCGCCGATCGCGAACAGCCCGATCGCCGCGAGCGACAGGATCATGATCGCGCTCGACACTTTGATCGGGCCGGAATCGGCTTTCGCGTGGGCGGCTGCCACCGGTGGCGGCTTGCGCGGTTTGTCGACCGGTGCGGTCGCCGCGACCGCCGCCGGTGCCGGCGCCGGTACCGGTACTTTCGGCGGCGGCGGAGGCCACGTCAGCGCGCCGTCGCGGATCACGGTCGCGCCGCGAATGACGTCGTCGTCCATGTCGATGACGGGCTTGCCGTCGTTGGCGGGCGTCAACTCGGCGAGCAGATGCGCGAGGTTCGTTGCGTACAGTTGGCTCGACTGCGTCGGCAAGCGGCTCGGTAGATCCGTATAGCCGATGATCGTGACGCCCGAGTGCTCGACCACTTCGCCGGGCACCGTGAGGTCGCAGTTGCCGCCTTGTTCCGCGGCGAGGTCGACGACGACGCCGCCGTCGGTCATCGATTCGATCATGCCGGCGGTGATCAGCTTCGGCGCAGGCTTTCCCGGGATTTGCGCGGTGGTCACGATGATGTCGACTTCCATCGCTTGCCGTGCGAAGAGGTCCATCTCGGCCTTGATGAACTCCGGGCTCATCTGTTTCGCGTAGCCGCCGGCGCCGCCGCCTTCCTCTTTCAGATCGAGGTCGAGCACTTCGGCGCCGAGACTCTTGATCTGGTCCTTCACCTCGGGCCGCACGTCGAACGCCCTGACGATCGCACCGAGGCTGCGCGCCGCACCGATCGCGGCGAGTCCCGCGACGCCGGCGCCGATCACCATCACCTTCGCCGGCGCGACTTTGCCGGCGGCGGTGAATTGCCCCATGAAGAAGCGGCCGAAGTGCTGCGCCGCCTCGACGATGGCGCGATAGCCGGCGATGTTCGCCATCGACGACAGCGCGTCGAGCTTTTGCGCGCGCGTCATCCGCGGCACGCAGTCCATCGCGAGCACGGTCGCCTTGCGCGCGCGCAAACGATTCATCAGATCGGGGTTCTGCGCGGGCCAGATGAACGCGACGAGGATCGCGCCTTGCCGTAGCAGATCCGCTTCGTGGACGCCGTTGCGGACATCGGGCTCCGGCGCGCGCACCTTCAGGACGATGTCGGCTGCATTCCACAGCGCGCGCGCGTTCGGCTCGATCTCGGCGCCGGCCTGGCGGTACGCATCATCGGTGAACGCCGCGTTCGCGCCGGCGCCGCGCTCGACCGCCACCTGATAACCGAGCTTCATCAGCTGCGCGACCGTCTCGGGGGTCGCGGCGACGCGGCGCTCGCCGACGTGGATCTCCTTCGGAATGCCGATCTTCATCAGAATCCTCTCCGATGCGTCCGTTCTTCGCCGCTTGCAGCGGACGTCGACGTTCGATCGCGCGGTTTCGCACCCGTAGTACCGCGGATGCGCCAGCACTGGTGGACACGCGGATTGCGGCGAAAGTCTTCGTCGACGGTGTCGGCGCTGATGTTAACGCAGTCGAGGCCGCCGAGCGCGCCTTCGTCGAGGCGAAACGTGCGCAAGTTCGTCGAGAAATACAGAACTCCGCCGGGCGCCAACAGCTCGACGCTGGCGCGGATCAATTCGACGTGGTCGCGTTGCACGTCGAGCGGGGTGGCGGTCGCCTTCGAATTCGAGAACGACGGCGGATCGAGCAGAATCAGGTCGAAGCGCTCGCGTCGTTCGCGCGCGTCGGCGAGCCACTCGCGACAGTCGGCGCGGATCAGCCGATGCGCGGCCAAGTCGTCGGCGTTCAGTTTCAAATTGCGCAGCGCCCATTCGAGATACGTGTTCGACAGATCGACCGACGTCGTCGCGGCTGCGCCGCCGCGCAGCGCGTGCACCGTCGCGGTGCCGGTGTACGCGAAGAGATTGAGGAAACGCTTGCCGGCGCTCTCGCGTTGGATGCGCTGCCGCAGCGGGCGATGGTCGAGAAAGAGCCCCGTGTCGAGGCGGTCGTGCAGGTTCACCCACAGCCGGCACGCACCTTCGTCGACGCGGACGAAGCGGCGCGCGTCGGCGAGCTTTTCGTATTGCGCGGCGCCGCGTTGCCGAGCGCGCGTTTTCACGACGATGCGTTCGGCCGCGACGTCGAGCGCCTCCGGCAGCACCGCGAGCGCCGATTCGCGGCGCAACTGCGCGCGATCCGCGTCGACACCCGCGGGCGGCGCGTATTCCTGCACGTGCAGCCAGCGCTGCGGCATCGCCTCCGCCGTTCGATATTCGTCGATCGCGAACGCGTAGTCGGGGAGGTCGGCGTCGTAGATGCGATAGCACGAGACGTCGTGCCGCTGCGCCCAGCGCGACAGGCGCTTCGCGTTCTTGCGCAATCGGTTGGCAAAATCCCCGACGTGTGCATCGAGGCGCGCGGGGCGAGCGGCCGGTTCGGGCTTGGGCGGCAACGCACGATCGGCGGCGACGTCGAACGTCAGCAGCACGACGTCGAGCGCACCGTTGCGCGCAGCGTTCTTCTTCACGACGCGCAAGCCGGTGCGGAAACCGAGCTCGGCGTCCGGCGCGAGCACGCTCGCGCGCCAGCCGTCGAAGCGACCGCGCAAGACCTTGCCGAGCGACTCGAACAACGCCGGCAATTCTGCGGTGTCGGACAAGCGTTCGCCGTACGGCGGGTTGCAGATCAGAAGACCGCGTGCGGCCGGCGGTTCGATGTCGGCGAGCGCGCGCCGTTCGACGCCGATGTAGTTCGAGAATCCGGCGGCGGCGACATTTGCGCTCGCCGTCGCGACCGCGCGTGCATCGGCATCGCTCGCGCGGACGAGCGGTGCGCGTGCCAGGCCGGCGGCGCGGCGCTCGCGCGCTTCGGCGACGAGCGGCGTCCACCGCGCCGGCACGTGCGATTGCCAGCGCTCGAACCCGAAGCGTTCGCGCGCGAGGTTCGGCGCAACGTCGGCCGCCATCATCAGCGCTTCGATCGCGAACGTCGCGCTGCCGCACATCGGATCGAGCAGCGCGCCGCCGGCGGCGGCGATGCGCGGCCAACCGGCGCGCAGCAGCAAGCCGGCGGCCAGGTTTTCCTTCAGCGGCGCGACGCCTTGCATACGGCGATAACCGCGCCGGTGGAGGCTGTCGCCGGACAAATCGATCGCGACGATCGCCCGGTCGCGCTCGAGGTGCACGTTGATGCGCACGTCGGGCGCCCCAACGTCGACGTTGGGGCGCGTGCCGGTCGCGGCGCGCAGCTGATCGACGATCGCGTCTTTGACGCGCTGTGCGGCGAAGAGGCTATGCGCGAGCTGCGATCGTGCCGTCGTGCAAGCGACGGCGAGCGTACCGGTCGGCGCGACGTGATCGGACCAGTCGATGCGTTGCACGCCGTCGTACAGCGCGTCGGCGTCGGGCGCGGCGAACTCGGCCAGGCGCAGCAGGATGCGATTCGCGACGCGGCTCCACAGACACGCGCGATACGCGCATTCGAGCGAACCGTCGAAGCCGACGCCGGCGACCGCGCGCGAGGTGATCGTCGCGCCGAAAGCGACGAGTTCCTGCTCGACGAGATCGGAGAATCCGAGCGGATGCGTCGCGAACAGCGCGAGCGCAGGTCCTGTGCGCTCGCGGTCGCTCACGTGCGTGTCGCGGCGACGATGGAATGCATCGGTTTGCTCGCCGTCGCCCGCTGCGCCTGCCGCACCCGTCGTCCCCTTTACGATTTCGGCAGCGCGAAGGCGACGACATAGTCGCCGCGCGTCGTGCCGATTCCGCCGTGTCCGCCGGCCGAGATCACGACGTATTGCCTGCCGCCGCGCGCGAACGTCATCGGCGTCGCTTGGCCGCCGGCCGGCAAACGACCGCGCCACAGCTCGCGGCCCGTATCGATGTCGAACGCGCGGATGAAGTCGTCCGACGCCGCCGCGATGAATATGAGATTGCCGGCGGTGACGATCGAGCCGCCCATGTTCGGCACGCCGTCGATCCACCACACCGGCCACGGTGCGAGATCGCGCGACGTGCCGAGCGGCACTTGCCATTGGATCTTGCCGGTCGCGAGGTTCACCGCCGACAGCATGCCCCACGGCGGCGCGGTACACGGCACGCCGATCGGCGACAGGATGACCTGACGGCGCATGCCGTACGGCGTTCCGGTCTGACGCGCGAACTCGGAGTCGGGGTATTTGTGCGATTCGTAGGTGTCTTTCAGCTTGTCGCGCTCGATCAACTGCACCACGAACGGCAACCGGTTCGTGTTGGCGATGACGAATTGCCGCGACGGATCGAACGCCACGCTGCCCCAGTTCGAACCGCCGGAATAGCCGGGCCACTCGACCGTGCCTTGCAACGTCGGCGGCGTGTAGATGCCGTCGGAGCGCAGCTCGGCGATCTCGTCGGCGCATTTGCCGCGATCCCATGGGGTGAAGCCCCACGCATCGGCCGGAGTCAGCCGATCGTTCGGAACGAGCGACGGCAGCGACGAGAACGGTTGCGTCGGCGACAACACTTCGCCGGCGACGCCGTTCTGCGGCACCGGCCGCTCCTCGATCGGAAACAACGGTTCTCCGGTGCGACGGTCGAGCACGAACAGCATGCCCATCTTCGTCGCTTGCACGACCGCCGGGATCTTGGCGCCGTCGCGGACCAGATCGACCAGCACCGGTTGCGCCGGCATGTCGTAGTCCCACAGATCGTGGTGCACGAATTGACGCGCCCACACGAGCGCGCCCGTTTCGACGTTGAGCGCGACGAGCGAGTCGGCGTGACGATCGTCGCCCGGCCGTTCGCCGCCGTAGAAGTCGGGACTCGCCGAACCGACCGGCACGAACAAGAGGCCGCGCTCGACGTCGAGCGACAGCACCGACCACGCATTCGCCGCGCCGGTCTTCGCCGCGGCTTCGGGCGTCCACTGCGAATACACCGGATTGTCGGGGCTGCGCGGAATCGGATCCCAGCTCCAGACCAGCGCACCGGTGCGCGCGTCGAATGCGCGCACGATGCCGAGCTCGACGTCGACCGCGCGATTGTCGCCGACGGCGGAACCGGTGATCACGAGGTCGTGCCACACCGCCGGCGGCGACGTGACGAGATAGCCGCCCGGATCGCGCGGCCGGCTGCCTTCGTTCAAATCGACCGTGCCGTTCTTGCCGAACGCCGCGCACGGTTTGCCGGTTGCGGCATCGAGTTCGATCAGGCGCGCGTCGAGCGTGCCGAACACGATCCGCTGCGCGCACGGCTGATCGGTCGCAGCGGTCGAATCGCGCCACACGCTGACGCCGCGCGACGTGTTCTCGGAATACTGACGGTCCTTCGGCAACTGCGCGTCGAATTCCCATTTGCGCTGGCCGGTCGCGGCGTCGAGCGCATGGACATGGCCGTACGGGGTACTGAGATACATCACGCCGTCGACGACGATCGGCGTCGCTTCGAACGCCATCCGCTTGCCGCTCGCATAGCCTTCGCCGAGATCGCCGGTGCGATAACGCCAGACCTCGGTCAGCTGCGCGACGTTGTCGCGGTCGATCTGTGCGAGCGTGGAGTAACGGCTGCCGCCGGCGTCGTTGCCGTAGGCCGGCCATTCGCTGCCCGGAG
>DASRZO010000272.1:0-6440 GCA_035686405.1 Pseudomonadales bacterium
GTTGCGATGGGCCTCGTCAAAGAAGGTAATCGCTACGCGGTGCTCACCGACATCCTCGGCGACGAAGATCACCTCGGCGACATGGACTTCAAGGTGGCCGGAACGGCGCGCGGTGTCACTGCGCTGCAGATGGACATCAAGATCGACGGCGTCACCGAAGAGATCATGGAAGCGGCGCTGCAACAGGCCGCCGAAGCACGGCTGCACATCTTGGGCGAAATGAACAAGGTGATCTCGCAATCGCGCTCGACGATCTCCGAGAATGCGCCGTCGATGGTGGTGCTCAAGGTCAATCCGGAGAAGATCCGAGACATCATCGGCAAAGGCGGCGCCACGATACGCGGCATCGTCGAAGCGACCGGTGCGCAGATCGACATCGAAGACGACGGCAGCGTGCGCATTTACGCCGCGGACAAAGCGGCGAAAGACGCAGCGGTCAACAAAGTGATGGAGATCGCGGCGGACGCAGAGATCGGCAAGGTCTATCGCGGTCGGGTCGAACGCATCGTCGACTTCGGTGCGTTCATCAACATCCTGCCGGGCAAAGACGGCTTGGTGCACATCTCGCAAATCGCCGACGAGCGCGTCGAAAAGGTGACCGACTATCTGAAGGAAGGTCAGGAGGTGGACGTCGTCGTACTCGACGTCGATCAGCGCGGCCGCGTCAAACTCAGCATGAAGGAAGTGCCGAAGCGCGCTGCCGGCTGAGGATGCTCGCGAGGTAAAACGAAACGCCGGCAAATGCCGGCGTTTTTGTTTTGGTCTTTGCTCGGTTGCCGCGCGTGCTCGCGCCGACAACAGGCGGCCCGGGTGCCAATCCTACTGCTGGCGATTCTTGACGAGGTCTTGCACGACCGCGGGATCGGCGAGCGTCGTCGTATCGCCGAGGTTTTCCAACTCGTTCGCCGCGATCTTGCGCAGGATGCGCCGCATGATTTTTCCCGAACGCGTCTTCGGCAATCCCGGCGCCCATTGAATGACGTCGGGTTTTGCGATCGCGCCGATCTCTTTACGCACGAGATCGGACAATTCGTGGCGGAGCGCGTCGGTCGGTTTCGCGCTGCTCATCAACGTCACGTACGCATAGATGCCTTCGCCTTTGATCGGATGGGGGTATCCCACGACCGCCGCCTCGGCGACCGCGTTGTGCAGCACCAGCGCGCTCTCGACTTCGGCGGTGCCGAGACGGTGGCCCGACACGTTGATCACGTCGTCCACGCGGCCGGTGATCCAGTAGTAGCCGTCGGCATCGCGCCGTGCACCGTCGCCCGTGAAGTACATGCCCTTGTACGTTTTGTAGTAGGTGTCGATGACGCGCTGGTGGTCGCCATACACGGTGCGGATCTGTCCGGGCCACGACGTCGTGAGCACCAGGTTTCCGACGGCTGCGGTCGATTCGATGACCTGACCTTTGTCGTCGACGATCGCCGGTTTGACGCCGAAGAACGGCAACGTTGCCGAGCCCGGCTTCAAATCGGTCGCGCCCGGCAGCGGCGTGATCATGATGCCGCCGGTCTCGGTCTGCCACCATGTGTCGACGATCGGGCAGCGGCCGTCGCCGACGACGCGGTGATACCACTCCCACGCTTCGGGGTTGATCGGTTCGCCGACGGAGCCCAACAGGCGGAGTGAGGCGCGCGACGTTTGTTTCACCACTTGATCGCCTTGGCCCATCAGCGATCGCAAGGCGGTCGGGGCCGTGTAGAAGGTGTTGACCTTGTGCTTGTCGATGACGCGCCAGAAGCGCGACGCATCGGGATACGTAGGGATGCCTTCGAACATCAGCGTGATCGCCCCGTTCGCGAGCGGTCCGTAAACGATGTATGAGTGGCCGGTCACCCAACCGACGTCGGCGGTGCACCAGTACACGTCGCCGTCGTGATAGTCGAACACGTACTTGTGGGTGATGGCGGCCTGCAGCAGGTAGCCGCCGGTCGAGTGCTGCACGCCTTTCGGTTTACCGGTCGAACCGGACGTGTAGAGGATGAAGAGCGGATCTTCCGAGTCCATCGCCTCCGGTTCGCAGACGTCGCTCTGCGAGCCGACGAGTTCGTGGTACCAGACGTCGCGACCGGCTTTCCACGGCACCTTGGCGCCCGTACGCCGAACGGTCAGTACCGTGCTGACGTTCGGGCAACTCGCGAGCGCTTCCTCGGTATTGCTCTTCAGCGGAATCGGCCTGCCGCCGCGAACGCCTTCATCCGCGGTGATCACCGTGCGGCAATCCGAATCGAGAATGCGATCCTTCAACGATTGCGGCGAGAAGCCGCCGAATACGACCGAGTGAATCGCGCCGATGCGCGCGCACGCGAGCATCGCGTAGGCCGCCTCGGGGATCATCGGCATGTAGATACAGACGCGGTCGCCTTTCTTGACGCCGCGGCTCTTCAACGCGTTCGCGAGTTGGCAGACGTTGCGGTGCAGCTGGCGATAGCTGATGCGCGCGTCGGTTGCCGGATCGTCGCTCTCCCAGATGATCGCGGTCTGGTCGCCGCGCGTCTTCAGATGGCGATCGATGCAGTTGTAACTGACGTTCAACTTCGCGCCCTTGAACCATGCGAAGCGCCCTTGCGTGAAGTCGACTTGCGAGACGGTGTCCCAGCGCTTGTACCAATCGACGAACTGCTCCGCCTGCTCGGCCCAGAAGGCATCGGGCGATTCGATCGAGCGGCGGTACATCGCGATGTATTTCGCGCGATCGACGTGGGCGCGCGCGCGAAATTCGGCTGGTACGGGATACTGATCGGTCATCGCTCTTCCCCACGCTGACTTTGGCTGCGGATCTGTTCGATCAATCCGTTCGTCGATGGATCGTGCCGCGTCTCGCGACCCGATGCCAACTCACCGTAGATCGATTCGCTGAGGACCTTCCCCAACTCGACGCCCCACTGATCGAACGGGTTGATTTGCCAAATCATACCCTGGCAAAACGTCTTGTGTTCGTAGAGGGCAAGCAGCGCACCGAGACTGCGCGGCGACAAATCGTCGAGCAGGATCGACGTCGACGGCCGGTTGCCGGGCATCGATCTTTGTGCCGCGAGCGCCATGTCGGCATCGTCCGCGCGCCGACCGAGCAACAGCGCTTCGCTTTGCGCCAAATAGTTCGCGAGCAGCCAGCGATGGTGCTCGTCGTGGCCGTGCGCAGCGCGCGCGCATGCGATGAAATCCGCGCTGAACGCGCGGTTGCCCTGATGCAATTGTTGGTGGAACGCGTGTTGCGCGTTGGTTTCCTCTCCGCCCCACAGCGTCGCCATCGTCTGTAGATCGACCGGGCTGCCGTCGGGCCGCGTCGACTTGCCGTTGCTCTCCATCTCGAGCTGCTGTAGATACGACGGCAACAATCGCAACCGCCGGTCGTACGTGAGTACCGCGTGGCTCTGCGCGCCGAGCAAATTGAAGTTCCAGACGCCGATCAGTGCAAGCAACGCCGGAACGTTGCGCTCGAGCGGAGTCGTCAGCGCATGGTGATCGACGGCGTGCGCCCCCGCGAGTAAGTTCGCGAATTCGTTCGTACCGATCGAGAGCGCAATCGGTAGACCGACCGCGGACCACAACGAATAGCGACCGCCGACCCAATCCCACAGCGCGAATACGTTGTCCGCCGGCATACCGAACGCTTTCGCGGCTTCGACGTTCGCGCTGACGGCGATGAAGTGGTGCGGGATCGCGTCGATGCGGCCGGTGCGTTCTAGAAACCAACTGCGGATCGATGTCGCGTTGACGCGCGTCTCCATCGTGCCGAACGATTTCGACGCGACGATGAAGAGCGTCGTTTCGGGATTGAGTCCGCACAGTGCGTCGTCGAGCGCGTCGCCGTCGACGTTCGCGAGAAAACGAAAAGCGAGCGTCGGCGAGCGATACGCCGACAATGCTTCGACCGCCAACTCGGGCCCGAGATGCGATCCGCCGATGCCGATGTGCACGACGTCGCGAATCGCACGCCCGGTGAATCCGCGCCAACGGCCGTCGCGTACTCTCTCGACGAAATCGGCGATGCGTATTGACTCCCGTTCGACGATGTCGCGGACCGCGGTGGGACGCGCGGCGTACGGCGCGCGCAACGCGGTGTGCAACGCCGGCCGGCGTTCCGAAGTATTGACGATCGCGCCGCTCATCAAATCCGTCAGCGCCTTCGGCAGCTCGACCGCGCGACCTAGGGCTTGGAGCGCCGTCATCGTTCGGGCGTCGATGCGCTGCTTCGCGAAGTCGACGGTGAGGTCGCCGCAGCGAAAGCTGAACTGATCGAATCTCCCGCGCGTCCCGACGACATCGCTCAGCGGCCGTTTGATCAACGCCGCTGCAAGGTCGCCGAGGTGGGCCCATTCGGGAAGGTCCGTCGTTCGCTGCGCCGTCATCGTCGCGCCCGTACGTTGTCGATGAGGCGCGTGCGACCGAGACGTGCGGCGGCGAGGACGACGAATTCGCGGTCGTCGGGCGCGGGTGCTCCGAGCGTTGTCGGATTGCGAATCGAGACGTAGTCCGCGACGAAACCTGCGTCGACGAGGTTCGACGTCGCCGCGTGTTCGAGGGCGGTGTAGTCGCGCTCGCCGCGTTCCAGAGCCGCGCGAATGCGCTGCAATTCGCGTTGAATCGACGGCGCGCGGGCGCGTTCGTCGTTACTCAAGTATTGGTTGCGGCTCGACAACGCGAGCCCGTCGTCTGCACGGATCGTCGGCACGCCGACGATGTCGATTGCGACGTCGAGTTGGCGGCAGATGGTCTTGATCAACGTCAGTTGCTGATAATCCTTCTCACCGAAGAACGCCCGCGTCGGTGCGACGATGTTGAAGAGCTTCAGCACGACCGTACCGACGCCGTCGAAGTGACCCGGGCGGTGGGCGCCGCAGAGTATGCTCGTCAGCGACGGCACCGTGACGACGACGTGCCCGTCGCGTCCGTTCGGATACATCTCTTGCTCCGGCGGCGCGAACAGATAGTCGACGCCGCCGCGCTCGAGCATCGCGGCATCTTCGGTCGGCGTGCGCGGATATCGTGCGAAGTCTTCGTTCGGCCCGAACTGCAGCGGATTGACGAACACGCTGACCACGGTGACGTCGCACGAGCGCCGACACGCGTCGACCAGCGACATGTGGCCGTCGTGTAGGTTGCCCATGGTCGGCACCAATCCCACGCTGCTGCGCCCAGCCAGTGCAGCCCGCATGTCGGCGATCGTCGTCAGCGTGCGCATCGTCAGGTGAACGAATGTTCGGGGCCGGGGAACGCGCCGTTTCTCACGGCGTCGGCGTACGCCTTGAACGCGCCGGGTAAGCCGTCGCGGCTCTCGGGCAGGAAATTCTTGATGAACTTCGGCGCTTTGATCGACGGCGGCGTGATGCCGAGCATGTCGTGCATCACCATGATCTGACCGTCCGTGTGCGGTCCGGCGCCGATGCCGATCGTCGGGATCTGCAACTGTTGCGTGATCGCGCGGGCTAGATCGACGGGTACACACTCGAGCAACAGCACGCTCGCGCCCGCCTGCTCGAGCACGAGCGCCTCCTCGATCATCGCGTGCGCTCGGTCCGGGTCGCGACCTTGCACGCGGTAGCCGCCGATGCGATTGATCGACTGCGGCGTGAGTCCCATGTGCGCGCACACCGGAATGCCGCGCTCCGTCAGTAGGCGCGTCGACTCGGCGAGCCAGGCGCCGCCTTCGAGTTTGACGACGTGCGCACCCGCCCGCATCAGCGATGCGGCACTCTTCAGCGATTGCTTCTCGGACGCGTAACTCATGAACGGCAGGTCGGCCATGATCAGCGCGCCGCGATTGCCGCGACGCACGCAGTTCATGTGATAGACCATGTCGTCGAGCGTGACCGGCAACGTGCTGTCGTGACCTTGCAACACCATGCCGAGCGAGTCGCCGACGAGGATCACTTCGACGCCGGCGCTGCTGATCAATTCCGCAAACAACGCATCGTAGGCGGTCAGCGACGCGAACTTGACGCCGTGACGCTTACGATCGGCGAGCGTGTTCAACGTGACGTGCGAGCGATTGCTTTGGCTGCTCATCGTCGAATGCTCTTCGTCAGACCAGCGTCGGATGCGGATTGAAGTACTGCCGCATCCCCGTCATGTCGCACACGCGGCCCACGAGCTGCTCGTAGTGCCGCTCGTTGTGCACGAAGTCGATCTCCGCCGCGTTGACGATCAACAGCGGCGCATCGTCGTAGAAATGGAAGAACCGCGTGTACGTGTCGATCAGCGCGCTCAGATATTCATTGCTGATGTGCTGTTCGGCCGCAATGCCGCGACGTCGAACGCGATCGAACAGCACGCTCGCCGGCGCCTGCAGGTAGATCACCAGATCCGGCTTCGGCACGGCGATCGACAGCGACCGATAGATCTGGTCGTACAGCATCAATTCGTTCGGATCGAGCGTGATCTCGGCGAAGAGCCGATCCTTTTGAATCAGGAAGTCGGCGACGATGGTCGGATGG
>DASRZO010000273.1:0-7076 GCA_035686405.1 Pseudomonadales bacterium
CCGGCGATGCCTACGCACTCGCGCAGGTGTACTTGGAGCCGCATCCGCCGGCGGCCGGTTTGCGGCGGGCGCTGTAAGCCGACGTCAGGGGAGGATCGTCCGATGACCACCACCGAATCGCTCGCCGCGCGACGCGACCGAGCCCTCGGCGCCGGCGCGCCGCTCTTCTACGCGCAGCCGCTGCAGATCGTGCGCGGCGACGGCGTCTATCTCTTCGACGCCGACGGCCGCCGCTACGTCGACATGTACAACAACGTGCCGTGCGTGGGGCATGCGAATCCGTACGTGGTCGAAGCGATGCGGCGCCAACAGGCCACGCTGAACGTGCACAGCCGGTATCTGCACGAAGGGGTTGTTGCGTTCGCCGAGCGCCTGACGGCGTTGCACGGGCGCGGCATCGAGAGCGTCGTGTTCAGTTGCAGCGGCACCGAGGCGAACGAAGTTGCGCTGAAGATGGCACGCGTCGCGACCGGGAAGCGCGGCATCGTCTGCACGAACGCGACCTATCACGGTAACAGCGAAGCGGTCGGTGCGATGACGCGTACGTCCGCGGCGGTGCCGACCGGGCGCGATCTCGGCGCCATTCCGTTCCCGGAAAAATATCGCCCGCTGGTCGATGGTGCCGACGACGACGCGCTGAGCGCCGCGTATCTCGCGCGCTTGCAGGCCGAGATCGACCGATTGAACCGCGCCGGCGACGGCTTCGCCGGATTGATCGTCTGTTCGATCTTCGCGAACGAGGGCTTGCCCGACGTGCCACGCGGCTTCATGCCGCGCGCGGCGGAGATGGTCCGCGCGGCCGGCGGTGTCGTGATTGCGGACGAAGTGCAGGCCGGCTATTGCCGCACCGGCCGTTGGTGGGGTTACGAAATCACCGGCTTCACGCCGGACATCGTCGTGACGGGTAAGCCGATGGGCAACGGCGTGCCGCTCGCGGCGACGGCGGCGAGCCGGGCGCTCGTCGAGAAATTCCGCAGCGCGACGCGCTACTTCAACACGTTCGCGTCGAGTCCGTTGCAAGCGGCGGTCGGCATGGCGGTGCTCGACGTGATCGAACGCGAAAACCTGCGCGAGCGCGTCGCGAGCGTCGGCGCGAATTTGAAGCGGGCGCTCATCGAGCGCGCACCGAACAGTGCGGCGATCGGCGACGTGCGCGGGCACGGTTTGTTCGTCGGCATCGAGATGGTCGCCGACAAGCAGCGCAAGACGCCGGATCGCAATCGTGCGGTCGCGGTCGTCAATCGGCTGAAGGATCTGGGCTATCTGACGAGCAACGCGGGCGCGTTCGGCAACGTGGTGAAGATCCGTCCGCCGCTCGTGTTCGAGCAGCAGCACGCCGACGGATTTCTAAAGGCGTTCGATCGTACCCTCGCGGACGTTGCGCCGTGACCGCCGCCATGCGTGCAGCACGTCAATCGCGTGCGCAGTGTGCGGCGGCCGGCGTTGCGAGTCGACGCCGCGCCGTTCGTGCCGCGGGCACGCCGAACTAGATGGATTTCGCCGAAGCGCAACGCGTCTTCGCGCCGGCCGCGCGCCGAGCGCTCGACGCGTTTCCGTTCGAACCAACCGGACTGGAACTCGTCTCGCTGGCGGAGAACGCGACGTTCCGCGTCGAGACCGACGCCGGCGACTTCGTGCTGCGGTTGCATCGGCCGGGCTATCACACCCGCGCGGAGCTCGAGTCGGAGCGCATGTGGATTCGGGCGTTGCTCGATGCCGGCGTCAGCGTGCCGCGGCCGCTACGGGCGCGCAGCGGCGACGAGTACGTCGAGATTGCGATCGAAGCGTTGGGGCAACGGCGCTTCGCCGGCGTGTCCCGCTGGACCGACGGCGAGATCCTCGCGCAGGTGTTGCGCCATCGCAATACCGTTGGCGATCTCGAGCATTTCATCGGGCAGATCGGCGCGATCATCGCGACGATGCACGCCCAGAGCGAGCAGTGGCCGGTGCCGCCGACGTTCGCGCGGCACGCGTTCGACGCCGATGGCCTCGTCGGCGACGCGCCGTTCTGGGGGCGCTTTTGGGAACACCCGGCGTTGTCCGCCGCAGAGCGCGCGCTGTTCGAATCGACGCGCGACGAATTGCGGGCGGCGCTGCTGCGGCTCGACCGGAGCCCCCAGACGTACGGCATGATCCACGCCGACCTGCATCCGGGTAACGTGCTGCTCCACGGCGATGCGCTGACGGCGATCGACTTCGACGATTCCGGTTTCGGCTGGCACGCGTACGACATCGCTGTCGCGCTCTTTCACTACGCCGATGCGCCGACGTATCCGACCATCGAGCGCGCGTTCGTTGCCGGTTACCGGCGCGTGCGGCCGCTGCCGGACGCGACGCTCGCCCTGCTGCCGATGTTCTCGTTGATCCGTGCGCTCGCGATCGTCGGTTGGATCGCGCAGCGGCCGGAACTCGACCGCGCGGCATATCTGCGCGACTACAAAGACCGCATCTGTGCGCGCTGTGCGGCGTTCGAGGCGCCGTGCTGAGCCGCGAACGTTGCCCCCGAGTAGACCCGTTGGGCCGTTCGTGCGCGGCGGTCTGCTCGGCGCGGTTCGCGGCGAGATGAGATGGTCGGACCTCCGCCGGCGCGCGCCGTGAGCCGTTCGCTCGTCTGGTTTCGCAACGATTTGCGCGTGGCCGACAATCCGGCGCTCGCGGCGGCGCGCGAACGCGGCGAGGCCGTGGCGCTGTTCATCGCCGCACCCGCGCAGTGGCGGAGCCACGGCGTCGGCGCGAATCGCCGCGCGTTCCTGTTGCGCACGCTCGATGCGCTGGCGCGGTCGCTCGCGGCGCTAAACGTTCCGCTGTTGTTTCGCAGCGCCGGACGGTTTCGCGATCACCCGGCGCTCGTCGTGCGCGTCGCACGCGCGGTCGGTGCCGACGCGGTCGCCTGCAACGCCGAATATCCGCTCGACGAAGCGCGCCGCGATGCCGACGCAGCCGAGCGCTGTCGCGCCGCGGGGATCGAATGGTGCCGGTTCGACGGCGGCGTCGTCATGGCGCCGGGTCGAGTGCTGACGGGCGAGGGCGCGCCGTACACCGTGTTCACGCCGTTCAAACGCCGCTGGCTCGCGACGGTCGACGACGCGCTGCTCGAGCCGCAGCGTGCGCCGCCGCGGCAGCGCGCGATCGACGTCGCGGCCGACGCGCTGCCGGAACGTTTCGGCGACGCGAGCGTCGATCGACTCGCGGATCCGTGGCCCGGCGGTGAACGTGCGGCGCGTAAACGCCTCGGCGCGTTCGTGCAACGCGCGCTCGATCGCTATCACGTCGATCGCGATCGACCCGATCTCGACGGCACGAGCCGCCTGTCGCCGTATCTGGCGGTCGGCGCGATTTCACCGCGGCAGTGCATCGCGGCGGCGCGGGCGGCAAACGACGGCCGGCTCGCGAGCGGCGATGCCGGTGCGGCGAGCTGGATCGACGAATTGATTTGGCGCGAGTTCTACGCGCACGTCGTCGCGGCGTTCCCGGGCGTGAGCCGCGGCGAGAACTTCCGTCGCGCGTACGATCGCGTGCGCTGGCGCGACGATCCGGTGGCGTACGACGCGTGGCGCGCCGGCCGCACCGGCTATCCGCTGATCGACGCGGCGATGCGCCAGCTTGCGCAAACCGGCTGGATGCACAATCGTCTGCGTATGGCGACTGCGATGTTCCTGACCAAGCACTTGCTGCTCGATTGGCGACTCGGCGAGCGCCACTTCATGGAGTTGTTGGTCGACGGCGACTTCGCGGCGAACAACGGCGGCTGGCAGTGGAGCGCTTCGACGGGCACCGACGCCGCGCCGTACTTCCGCATCTTCAATCCGGTCGCGCAGGCGAAGAAGGTCGACCCGCAGGGCGACTTCGTCCGCCGTTGGGTTCCGGAACTCGCGGGTCTACGCGGCGGCGCCATCTTCGAACCGTGGAGATTCGGCGGCGCGCCCGGGTATCCGGCGCCGATCGTCGATCACGCATTCGCGCGCCGGCGCGCGCTCGAGGCGTTCGGGCGATGAACGACGACGCCTGCCGCGACGGCCCCGACGCGCAGAACGTTGCGAATTCGCCGCGGTCGCAACGGACCGCCGACGCGCTCGACGCGTCCACCGCTGCAGCGCCGGCAGAAGCGGCACGCGAATTGCTGTCGAACAGTCGGTGCGATCGAAACGGGGATGCGAACATGGCGACATTGACGGTTCTGAGCCGAGAATCCGGCCTCGACGCGGCGGCAACGAACGCCGAGCGCGCCGATGCGGTGCAAGCGACGCTGCCGCGCGCCGTGGCGGTGCAGCCGCCGACCTTCGACGCGCAGAAGACCGGCAAGGTGTACCTATTTATCTACCGAGTCCGGCACGCATACGACGCCTACGCGTGGGTCGACAACGTCCGCTATTGCACCGTGTTCGCTCTCGGCAAGACGTTCGCCGATGCCGAACGCATCGCGATCAACTGTGTCCACCAGCACAGCTGGCGCATCCTCAAGACCGATACGGCAACCGCCTTCGACATCGAGCGGTTCACGGAAGGCGGCACCGATGCCGCGCACATCGCGAACCTCCGCGACTTCGGGGTGTCGTTCAAGCTGAACCACTGACCTTTCTCGACGCGGCGCTGCGGCGCCGCGCGTTCGTGCGACGCGCCCCTGATCGCGGCGTAGCGCCCGTGCGACGTCATGTCGCATTGTGGCTCGGCGGTCGCGTCGCTACCGTCCGGCGCCCAATGGGGTCACCGGTGGCGAACGAATGGCGCGGCGCAGTGTTGCGGCACACGAATCTCTGATCGGCGTTTTCTTCGGCTGCTTACTCGCGCCGACCGGCGTGCTCGCCCTCGACAATGCGGCCGAGGTCGAGACGATCGTCGTCACCGCGACGCGCAGCGAGCGCAGCATCGCCGACCAACCGGACAGCGTCAGTGTGATCTCGGCGCAGCAGATCGCTGCGACGCCGGCGCAATCGCTCGACGACGTGATGCGCACCGTGGCCGCGGTCGACCTCCCGTTCACGACGTCCTACCAGACGCATCCGACGGACAACACGGTGTCCATGCGCGGGCTCGGCGGCATTCGCGCGCTCGTTCTGCTCGACGGCGTGCCGATGAACGATCCGTTCTTCGGTTACGTGCAGTGGAGCCGCGTGCCGATGGAAAACGTCGACCGGGTCGAAGTCGTACGCGGTGGCGGTTCGCCGCTGTGGGGCAACTACGCGATGGGCGGCGTGATCAACGTCATCACGCGCGGGCAAACCGAAACGGGTGCCGCCGTCGAAGCCGGATACGGTTCCGACGATACGTATCGTCTGCACGCGGACGGCTATGCAAACGCGACCGACACGATCGGCGTCGGCGCGTCGGTGACCTCGTGGGGAACGAACGGCTTCGAGCAGATCGCGCACAGTTACGGTCCGCTCTACACGCCGACGACTTTCGATGCGGTGAATGCCGCCGTGACGGCGCGCTTCGCGCCGGATGCAAGTCTCGACGGTTATGTTCGTTTCAACTATTTCGACGACGACGAGACGCTGACCACGCCGCTATCGACCAACAAGCAACACATCTACGACTACTCCGGCAGCGTGACGAAGCGGTGGGGCGATTCGAGCGTCACCGCCACCGCCTTCTACGAGGACAGCCACTTCCTGACCAACAATTCCGGCACCCCTGATGGCGTTGCCACGGGCTTCGGCGAGTTTGTGCAAAACCGCCACAGAACGCCGGTCGATGCGGGCGGCGGCTCGCTGATCTGGTCGACTTCCATCAACGACGTCGTGAAACTCGTGTCGCTCGGCACCGACTATCAGTACATCGACGGCACGGATCATGCGCAGATCTACGACGAGAGCGGCGCGCTCGTGCGTGTCGACGTCGGCGGCGGCAAGCAACGCTTCGTCGGCGTGTTCGGGCAGATCGACGTCTATCCCATCGAGCGGCTCGAGGTGCTTGCGAGCGTGCGTCATCAGGACGTCGAGACGTACGACGGCGTCGACCTCACGCCCGGCGGCCTCGGCGACGTGCCGAGTCGCATGAACGGCAGCACCGACCCGCGCGTGTCGCTGCGCTACACGGTCAACGACGCCGTCGCGTTGCGTGCGGCGGGCTACAAGTCGTTCCGCGCGCCGAATCTCGACAACCTCTATCGTTCGTTCAGCGTGCCGTTCGGCATCTTCTATCCGAACTCGCAACTGAAGCCGGAAAAATTGAAAGGCGGCGAAGGCGGCTTCGACGTGACGCTCGGCAGCGTGGCGGTGCACGTGACGTTCTACCGCTCCGAAATCGACGATCTGCTGACGTACCGCAACCTCGACGCCGCCGAGTTGCCGCCGGGCTTCTTCTTCGGCAGCCGCAACATCAATGCCGGTCGCGCGAGCGTCGAAGGAGCAGAGACGATGGTCGAGTGGACCATCGCCGACGGTTGGACAATGTCGGCCAACTACGACTATGCGCGCTCGAAGATCGACGACAACGAATTCGATCCGGCGAGCGTCGGCAACCAGCAGGCGCGCGTGCCGCGTAACGAAGCGAGCGGCATGTTGACCTACGGCGCGCCGCGCGGCTGGCGCGCGTCGACGCGGGTGCGGTGGGTCGACAAGTCGTGGGGCGACAATGCCAACACGCTGCCGCTGAATGCTCACACTGTCGTCGACGCGTCGCTGATGGTGCCGGTCGGCGGGACGGTCGAGGCGTTCGTAGAGATCCAGAACCTGTTCGACACGGGTTACATCGCCGACAATTCGGGCTTCAACCCACCGCTGCATGGAACGCCGTTCACGATCTTCGGCGGCGTGCGGGTGACATTGCACTGACGAGCGCACGAGGTCGCGCGGGCGCGAAGCGTCGCTCGGTTTCGAGCCCGCGCCGACGCGGTCGGCGCCGGTGCGCCGGCGCCTGGCCCGCGAGCGTGGCGTCAGACGGCGCGAGCGAACACGCGAGCGGTCCGGTCGAACGCCCACAGCGCGGCGACCGACGCGCCGAGCAGCGGCAACACGACGCAGGCGCCGATCGCGGCGACGAGCAGCCCGCGCGGCCACGCGGCATTCGACCGCGCCGGTACGCCCCACGCGCCGAGCGGCCGGCGCCGCCACCACGACACCATGCCGGTGACG
>DASRZO010000274.1:0-2464 GCA_035686405.1 Pseudomonadales bacterium
CTTGAGTCCGATCGGGCGCGCGGCGTTTTTCTGCGCGAAGCAATGTCTCGGCAGTGCCAAGCCGGCGGCGACGGTGTTCTGTTCCGCCCACGGCGAAGGCGAGCGCGCGTTCGAGCTGCTCGATGCGATCGCCGCCGGTGCGCCGTTGTCGCCGAACACGTTCAGCTTGTCCGTGCACAACGCGATCGCCGGTCTCTTCGGCATCTTCAACGAAGAAACGGCACCGTCGGTGACGTTGGCGGCGGGTCAGGACGGCATCGGCGTCGCGTTCGCCGAAGGCCGGGGCTTGCTCGAAGAGCTCGGCGGCGATGTCTTGGTCGTGTTGTACGACGACGCGATGCCGGCGCCCTTCGGCGTCGGTTGCGAGGCGCCGGATGCGGGCGTTGCGGCAGCGTTTCTGCTCACGTGCGATGCGGCGGCGCCGCGGTATCGACTCGAGCGCGGGGCCTCGTCGGTGACGGCGCCGGCGCCGCACTGGGCGCAGATCGGCGCACTCGTCGATTTCCTGCAGACGGGCGCTGCGACGTTGCATTTGCCGTCGGATCGGGCCGATTGGCGATGGACCGCGCTGTGAGACGCGACTTCTACTATTGGCGGTTGATCGCGACAGGGTTCTGTTTCGTCGCGTTCGGAATCGGCGGACTTGTCATCGGCGTTGTCGTGGCGCCGGTCTTGTCGCTGTGCATCTCCGATCGACCGCGGCTGCACCGGCTCGTTAGACGCATCATCCATCTGAGCTTTCGCCTGTTCGTCGCGATGATGAAAGCGCTCGGCGTGCTGACGTACACGATTCGCGGCCGGGAACGGCTCGCGGCACCGGGTGAGCTGGTCATCGCGACGCACCGCACGCTGATCGACGTCGTGTTCCTGGTCGCGTGCATTCCGAACGCGGTCTGTGTCGTGAAGGATGGCGTCTTTCGCAACCCTGCATTCGGTGCGCTGGTGCGCAGCGCGGGCTACGTGAACAGTGCGGACCCGGAGTTGTCGCTGCAGCATTCGATCGAGGCGCTGAAGAGCGGCGCGACGCTGGTGATTTTTCCCGAAGGCACGCGTTCGAGCGATGCGGCGCAGCCGCGCTTGCGCCGCGGCGCGGCGTACATTGCGATGGCGACCGGTCAGGCGCTGACGCCGGTCCGGATCGCCTGCGATCCGATCACGCTGACGAAGTCGGCGCGTTGGTACGAGATCCCCGCTCGGCGTATGCATTTCGACATTGCCGTCGGCGCTAGAATAGCGGTCGAACCCGCGGCGATCGAACAAACGAAACATGTCGCGGCACGCGCGCTCACCGCGCGTGTCAAGGATTTCTTCCTGGAGGACGCTCCGCTATATGAGTGACATCGAGGCGTCGCTGAAGACGCTGATCATCGAAACGCTCGAGCTCGAAGACGTTTCCGTTGGCGACATCGTCGACGATGCGCCGTTGTTCGGCGACGAAGGTGGACTGGGGCTCGATTCGATCGATGCGCTCGAAATCGGGCTGGTACTGCAGGAGCGTTACGGCATCGAACTCGATCCGGAAGACGAATCGACGCGCGCGCATTTTTTTTCGGTGGCGAGCCTCGCGAACCTCGTGCGCACGTACGCCGCTTGATCCACTGCGCGGCGCGAGGGTGCGCGCGAGAACGCAGATTGAAGGTGTTGTTTGAAAGACCGTAACGAGATCCTCGCCGCATTGAAGGTGTTGTTCGAGGAGATGTTCGAGATCGAACCGAACTCGGTCGCGCCGTCGGCACAGCTGTACGACGACCTCGACATCGACAGTATCGACGCCGTCGATCTCGTCGCGCGCTTGCGCAGCATGACCGGTAAGAAGATCGAAGCCGAGATGTTCAAATCGGTCCGCACTGTCGAGGATGTCGTCGAAGCCGTGTATCGGCTCGTGAATGAATGACGCTGCTCGATGCGGTCATCGCTCTGCTGACGGTCGTTTATCCGCTCATCGTCTATCTCACGCTGGGGCACTTGTCGCCCGGCGTATTGGCGTTGATCTTGCTCGCCATATACGGCGCGCGCTTCATTGCGCAACGACGCAAGTCGACGACCTCGCCGCTCCCGGCGTGGATGTTCTTCACGCTCGCGTCGTTTGCGGTTTTGGTATTCGCGACCGGTTCGGGCGCGACGCTGCTGTACTACCCGGTGGTCGTCAACGCGATGCTGTTCGTGTTGTTCGGCTACTCGCTGCGGCACCCGCCGACCGTCATCGAGCGCATCGCCCGCATCCGCGATCCAGATCTGCCGCCCAGCGGCGTCGCGTACACGCGCCGCGTCACGATCGTGTGGCTGGCGTTCTTCCTGGCTAACGGCTCGATTGCGCTCGCCACTGCGATCGCAGGCGATGTTTCGCTGTGGGGCCTATACAACGGCTTCGTCGCCTACGTGCTGATGGGTGCGCTGTTCGCGGGCGAATTCCTCATCCGGTGTCGAGTACGGCGCGCATGATCGCGGCGCTCGATGACATCGT
>DASRZO010000275.1:0-5834 GCA_035686405.1 Pseudomonadales bacterium
TTCAACAACCGGGCCGCGTCGATCTACGGCGGGTCGAACGAAATTCAGCGCAACATCATCGCGAAGGCGGTGCTCGGCTTGTAGCCGCGCCGCGGAGGACCCATGCCGCTCAATAGACAGATCGTGCTCGAGCGCAAGCCGGCCGGAAAACTGACGACCGACTGCTTTCGCATGCAATCGAGCCCGGTGAACGATCCCCGTCCCGGCGAAGTGTTGTGCCGCACGTTGTACTTGTCGCTCGATCCGGCGAATCGGGCGTGGATGCAGGGCGTGACCTATCGCGGCGAATTGCACGCCGGCACCGTGATGCCGGGCTTCACGCTCGCGGAGGTCGTCGCGTCGAACGACATTCAGTTCAAGGCGGGCGATCTCGTCGAAGGCGACGGCGGCTGGCAGCAGTACTTCGCCGAAAGCGGGAAGCGTCTGACGAAGCGCGTGCGGCGCGAACCGCTGTCGCATCTGATGAGCGTCCTCGGCATCACCGGCAAAACTGCGTATTGCGGCTTGCTCGACATCGGCGCGCCGCAACCCGGCGAAACCGTCGTCGTGTCGGCCGCCGCGGGCGCGACCGGTTCGATCGCCGCACAGATCGCGAAACTCAAAGGCGCGCGCGTCGTCGGCATCGCCGGCGGCCCGGACAAGTGCCGCTGGCTGATCGATGCGATCGGCCTCGACGACGCGATCGATCACCGCGAAGGCAACGTCTACGCGGAATTGAAGACGCGTTGCCCGAACGGGGTCGACGTCTACTTCGACAACACCGGCGGACCGATTCTCGAAGCCGTGCTCGCGCGCATGAATCTGAAGGGCCGCATCGTCTGCTGCGGCGTCGTCTCGCAATACGACACCGCGACGCCGGCGTCCGGCCCGCGCGGCGTACCGGGGTTGTTGGTCACGAAGCGCCTGAAGATGCAGGGCTTCATCGTCAGCGACTATGCCGAGTTGCTCGCGCAGGCCGACAAGGACCTCGCGCAGTGGACCGCGCAGGGCAAGCTCGTCGTTGCCGAGGACATCATCGACGGCCTCGACCAGGCTCCGGCCGGCTTGGTCGGTTTGCTCGCCGGCGAGAACCGCGGCAAACGGATGATCCGCGTCGCGCTCGACTGATGGCATTCCTCCTCTCGGCCAAAGTGGCCGCCATCGTCCTGCTGATCCTCGGCAACGCATTCTTCGTCGCCTCCGAGATCGCGTTGACGTCGGCGCGGCGCAGCCGCATCGCGCAGCTCGCGTCCGAGGGCAACGGCAGCGCGCGTATCGTGCAGACGCTGCACGCGAATCCGGAGCGGTTCTACTCCGTCACGCAGATCGGCATCACGCTGATGTCGCTCGCGCTCGGTGCGATCGGCATTCAGACGTTCACCGAAGCCATCGACCCGCCGCTGGTACGCGCGCTGACGCACCTCAGTTTCCTCGGTGAGCACGTCGACAGCGTGTTGACGTCGGAGGCGTTCGCGCACACGACCGCGCAGGTGCTCGCGTTCCTGATCGTATCGACGCTGCACATCGTCGGCGGCGAGCTGGCGCCGAAGGTGTATGCGTTCCATCACCCCGAGGCGTTGAGTCTGTCGGTCTCCCGGATCATCAACATCCTCTATCAGCTCTTCCGTTGGTTCATCGGCCTGTTGAACCACATGTCGAACGGCTTGCTGTGGCTGGTCGGCCAACGTGACGTGAAAGGCCCCGGCGGCGGCCACTTCTCCATCTCCGAAGAAGAGTTGCGCACGATCGTGGTCGCGAGCGAATCCGCCGGCGTGCTCGGCGCGACGGAGACCGCGATGATCCGCGGCGTGTTCGACCTGGAGAAACACACGGCCGGCGAGGTGATGACGCCGCGCAATCTGGTGATCGGCATTCCGGTCGACGCGACGATCGACACGGCGCTCGAGATCTTCCGCACCGACCGCCACCACCGCTATCCCGTATACGACGGCAGCATCGATCGCGTCGTCGGCATCCTGTCGATCAAGGAATTGCTGAATCACATCGATCTCGGCAACGGCGCGTCCGGCGGCGCGCAGCGCATTCGCGAGTTGATGCTGCCGGCCTATCTGATTCCGGAGACGATGTCGCTGAAGACGCTGCTGACCGAGTTCAAGGCGCGCCGGCAGCAGATGGCGACGGTGATCGACGAATTCGGCGGTACTGCAGGTCTCGTGACGATCGAAGACGTGCTCGAAGAGATCGTCGGCGAGTTCGACGAAGAATACTCGCCGCGGTCGAAGTCGCTGCGCATCCGCAAACACGGCGAGCAACTGCTCGTCGATCCGCGCATGCGCACCGACGAGTTCACCGAGGCGACCGACGTGCAAGTACCGCCGGGCGACTACACGACGCTGTCCGGCTTCATCTATCAGAAGCTCGAACGCATTCCGGTGGTGAAAGATCGCGTGGTGCTGCCGGAATGCGTGTTGACGGTCGAGCAGATGGACGGACCGCGCATCGTGCAGATCTCGTGCGCGCTGACGCGACCGTCCGACGCCGCGAGCGTCGAATCGAATTGACCGTCGCGCGCGGCGCGCTATTCGCTCTCGTAGCCGAGCAACGCTAGGCCTTCTTGCAGATAGTCGGGCAGCAGCGGCGTCGCGATCAGATACTCGGCCGTGCGCGCGGTGCGCGCCCGAGCGGCCGCAGCAACGGCGCTCTTCCATTCGTCCGCCTCGAAGTCGCCGCGGCCGAGCCACATCAATGCGACCAGTTCGACCTGCTGATCCGGCTCGAGATCGTCGATGGTCGCGGCGAGTTCCGCGTACGTCGCGTCGTCGGCGTGATCGGCGAGCACCTGTAGCGCCCAATCGTCCGCGGGACTGGTCGGCGGCTCGGGGATCGACACCTCCTCTTTGACGTGGAACTCGCGTGCCTTGTCGATGATGAACTGAACCGTGTCGAGATCGATCGAGAGCATGGTGATTCGTCCGTAGCAATGGCGCCTTGTACCAAGGCGGGCCGCCTCGCGCCGTCGTGGAAAGTACGCGTTGCGTCGCGCCAACCGCATTGGGCAGCATCGCGGGATCGGACGTGCGGATTCGCCGGTGCTGCAGATCTGCTTGCTGCTGTTGCTCGTCGGTGCGGCCAACACCGCGCCGCTGGTGGCGAAGAAGCTGTTCGGCTCGCGCTGGGCGGCGCCGCTCGACTGCGGCGTCGTGCTGCCGGACGGCGCGCCGCTGTTCGGTGCGTCGAAGACGGTCCGCGGCGCGTTGGTCGGCGTGCTCGCGCCGACGCTGCTGGCGCCGCTCGTCGGCCATACCCTCGTCGACGGGTGCATCGTCGGCATCGGTGCGATGACCGGCGATTTGCTGTCGAGCTTCCTGAAGCGTCGCATGCATCTCCCGCCGAGCGGCCGCGCCGTCGGCCTCGATCAACTGCCCGAGGTGCTGTTGCCGGCGTGGCTCGCGCGCGACGCGTTCGCCTTGTCCGGTGTCGACATCGCATTGACCGGTGCGTTGTTCTTCGTGCTCGAAGTGGTGCTCGCGAAGGTCGCCTTTCGTATCCGTCTGCGCGATCGACCGTACTGACGCCGCCGCGCGATCGGTTAGGCTGTGGCGTGCCCGTCCATGGAGCAACGCCCCTCATGCACGACTGCGGATTCGATACCGAACGTCTCTCGGCGCTGCCGCGCGAACTTCAACGCTTCGTCGACGACGGCGATCTGTCCGGCTTCGTCACGTTGGTGTGGCGGCGCGGGGCGATCGTGCGGCTCGATGCGCTCGGCTGGCGCGACATCGAACGGCGGCAACCGATGCAGCGCGACACGCTGTTCCGCATCGCGTCGATGACGAAACCGGTGACGTCGGTCGCCGCCTTGATGCTGATCGAGGACGGCAAGCTCGCGCTGGACGCGCCGATCAAGCGTTGGTTGCCCGAGTTCGCAAACGTGCGCGTGCTGCAGGACCCGAAAGGCGCACTCGATCAAACCGTCGCGCCGCAGCGCGACATCACCGTGGAGGATCTCTTCACGCACCGCGCCGGCCTCGCCTATGCGTTCACGTCGCTCGGTCCGATCGCGAAGGCGTACGAGCACGCGTTGCCGCCGGGACTCGCCGAGGAACCGTGGCTCGCCGCACTCGGCAAACTGCCGCTCTCGTATCAGCCCGGTGAGCGCTTTCATTACTCGCACGCGACCGACGTACTCGGATTCCTCGTCGGCCGCATCGCCGGCAAACCGATCCGCGACGTGTTGCGCGAACGCATTTTTGGCCCGCTCGGTATGCACGACACCGATTTCTTCACGCCGCGCGAATCGCGCCATCGTGCGGCCGTTGTGTATCGACCCGACCTCGCTGCGCGGACGCTCACGCCGCTACCGTTCCCCGAACACGATTCGCCGCCGACGTTCTGTTCCGGCGGCGGCGGTTTGATCTCGACCGCCGACGATTACCTCAAGTTCGCCCGCATGCTGCTCGGCCGCGGCGCCGTCGACGGCGTGCGCCTCTTGCGCGAAGACACCGTCGCGACGATGACGCGTAACCGACTCACCGACGCACAACGCGCGATTCCGTTCATGGGCATTCCGTTCTGGGCCGGCCAAGGCTTCGGGCTCGGCCTGTCGGTGATCACCGATCCCGCGAAGCAAGCGTGGATGGGGCTCGGTTCGAAAGGCGCGTTCGGCTGGCCCGGCGCGTTCGGCACGTGGTGGCAAGCCGACCCTGCGCTCGACATGATCCTGATCTATCTGATCCAGAACTCGCTGCCGCTCGGGCCGGAGATGGCGTCGCAGCTCGCGACCGGCCAACGGCTCGGCGCGCGCGCGGCGCTACCGCAATTCCAACGGTTGGTTCATGGGGCGCTGGCGGACTGAAGCGCGGTTCACTGCACCAGGTCATCTCCCGCCATGCGGGAGTCTTGAAGATCTGCCGACAAAGTTCTGATGTGAAGACCGGCGCCGTCGCCCGGCTGTCTGCTCAACGGTCGGGCAATCGGCTCGATGGGTGCTCCCGACAGGATTACCCGGCTCACTGCGGTAGCGACCTCAGCCGCGATCTCATCCTGCAACGCGAAGACGTCTCCGAGAGACCGTTCGAAACAGCGAGTCCACACGCCGAGTTGGCCGGCGCACTCGGTCAGTTGCGCGGTGATGCGCAGTTTCGAACCGTGACGGCGAACGGATCCGTCGAGCACGTGCGTCGCCCCGAGCTCGGCGGCCACTCTCCGTACAGCCTTGTCGGCTCCGCGCAGATGAAAACTCGCTGCGCGACCAATCACGCTCAGCCCGCGCGAACGAGCGACAGTCTGCAAGATCTCCTCCGAGATGCCGTCGGAAAGGTACGTCGTCTCCGGATCGTCGGCGAGCGCGTCGAAGACCAGAACGGCTAACAGCGGCCCTGAGGGGCAGGGAACCGAAACGGTGATCGGCGTCGGTACCGACGATCTCTCGGTCTTGCCCACCGTAGCGATCAACCGGTATCCGCGCCGCGCCACGTTCTCGATGTACCGAGGCGCACGCGCGTCGTCCCCGAGCGCCTTACGCAGGCGCGCAATTGCCCCATACACGACGTTGTCCACAACCTCGACGTTCGGCCATATCCGATCGAGCAGCGCAGTGATCGAAACGACACCCGGGGCCGCCTCCGTCAACGCGACGAGGACTGCCATCGCTTTCCCGTCGATGCGAGCGCCGCCGATCCGGTTCGATCCGGGATCGAATCGACACTGGGCGCTGCCGACCGGGGTCGTCAACGCGTACGTCTCGGCGCTCGAGGCGCCTTGCTCGCGACCGCGGCGATCGCCGGCGAGGCACGTGCTCGGCGCCGCGTCGAGCGCCCCATCGAGGTTGTCGCGTCGTGTCGCGAAGATCATGGAGATGTCTCAACGGTGCAGACCGCCGCAGAGTGGATCAA
>DASRZO010000276.1:0-2644 GCA_035686405.1 Pseudomonadales bacterium
CTCGATCTACACCGCCGTGCAGAACCTGATGTTAGCGTGTCGTGCAGAAGGCCTCGGGTGCGTGTTGACCACGCTGCTGTGCGAGCACGAGGCGAAGGTGCGGGAAATCCTGCGCATTCCCGAACCGTGGGGTACTGCGGCCGCCGTCCCGATCGGCTATCCGTCGAGCAAGGGTCACGGCGCGATCCGACGGCGCACACCGCAGCAACTGGTGTATGTCGACGCGTGGGGACGCCCGTTCGAATGAGCGCAGGTCTGCACCGAAGTACGCAGCGATGAGCGAATTCGTCGCCGCCGCCGAACGGCTCGCGCCAACGTTTGCGGCGCGCGCCGCCGACATCGAACACGCGCGCCGAATTCCCGCTGACGTTTCGCAAGCGATGGCAGCCGCCGGTTTCTATCGCCTCTTCGTTCCAACTGCGTACGGCGGGCACGAGGTATCGCCGAGCGAAGCGTCGCGCGTCTTCGAGACGCTCGCGCGTGCCGACGCGTCGTGCGGCTGGGTCGCGTTCATCGGCGCGACGAGCGGTTCCGTGCTCGCGCGATTGCCCGCGGAATTCGCCGCCGAGTTGTATCGCGACCCGTCGACGTTGATCACCGGCGTATTCGCGCCGAACGGCCGTGCGCAGATCGTCGACGGCGGCTTTCGCGTCAACGGCCGCTGGCAATGGGGCTCCGGTTCGCAGAATGCGCAGTGGGTTCTCGGCGGTTGCCTATTCGAACGCGACGGCGAGTTGCTGCGGTCCGGCAGCGGCGTCCCACGCAACCACATGCTGCTGTTCGCGCCGGAGCAGATTCATTTTCACGACACCTGGCACGTCACCGGATTGCGCGGCAGCGGCAGTCTCGATTTCGAAGTGCGCGATGCTTTCGTGCCCGAAGCACGCGCCGTCGGATATGCCATTCAGGAAAATCCGTCCCGACCGTTGTACCAGTTTCCGCAGTTCGCGCTGCTCGCGCTGGGGATCGGCGCGGTCGCGCTCGGCATTGCGCGCGGCGCGATCGACGATCTCGTCGCGCTTGCCGGCAGCAAAGTGCGCGCCGGCGGCACCGCGTCGCTCGCCAGCCGCGTGCACGCACAAATCGACGTCGCGACCGCCGAAGCGACGTTGCGGTCCGCCCGCGCGTTCTACTACGAGGCCATCGACGCTGCGTGGACCGACGCGACACGCGGACAACCGATGTCCGTCGAACGACGGCGCGACATGCGTCTCGCGACGACGCACTCGGTACAGGCGAGCGTACGCGTCGTCGACGCGATGTACACGCTCGCCGGCGGCAGTTCCGTGTACGAAAGTTCGACGCTGCAGCGGCGCTTTCGCGACGTGCACGTCGCGACGCAGCACATCATGGTTGCGCCGACGACGCTCGAGACCGTGGGCCGCCTGATGCTCGGAATCGAAACGAATACGCAAATGTTGTAGGCGTTGTCGACGACGAAAGGTTGCGTCATGGGCGCGCCGCGACGCGCGAAAGTCAGGTGATATACTCGGCCGACCCACGACGGAGGACCTTTCCTTGGCCGAGCGACCCGCGACTCTTGGAAAACTGAAGGCTGCCGGCTATCAGGTACTACCGGTCAAGGCGGAACTGCGCAAAAACCTGATCGCGAAGCTACGGGAAGGCGCCCCGCTCTTCCCCGGCATCATCGGCTACGACGACACCGTGTTGCCGCAATTGCAGAACGCGCTGCTGTCCGGTCAGGACTTGATCTTGCTCGGCGAACGCGGTCAAGCGAAGTCGCGCATTCTGCGTTCGCTCGTATCGCTGCTCGACGAATGGACGCCGGTGCTCGAGGGCATCGAAATTCCGGAGAACCCGTTCGCGCCGATCTCTGCCCCCGGCAAACAACTCGTCGCCCAGAAGGGCGATGCGACGCCGATTCGCTGGATGCACCGCGACGATCGCTACGGCGAGAAGCTCGCGACGCCCGACATCACGATTGCCGACCTCATCGGCGAAGTCGATCCGATCAAGGTCGCCGAAGGGCGTTATTTGTCGGACGAAATGACGATCCACTACGGGCTGCTGCCGCGCGTGAACCGCGGCATCTTCGCCGTGAACGAATTGCCGGACCTGGCCGAGCGGATTCAAGTCGGACTCCTGAACGTTCTGGAAGAGCGCGACATCCAAATCCGCGGTCACCGCGTGCGCCTGCCGCTCGACGTGTTTCTCGTCGCAACGGCGAACCCGGAGGACTACACGAACCGCGGCCGCATCATCACGCCGCTCAAAGATCGCTACGGCGCGCAGATCCGCACGCACTATCCGGAAGACATCCATCAAGAAATGGAGATCATGGAGCAGGAGGCGCTCGCGCTCGACATGGGCGACTACCGCGTCAGCGTTCCCGATTTCATGAAAGAGATCATCGCGGAGATCACCCATCACGCGCGGCAATCGCCGGACGTCAATCAGCGCTCCGGCGTATCGGTGCGCGCCAGCGTCGCGAACTACGAAGCGTTGCTCGCCAATGCGTTCCGGCGCGCGCTCAGAGTCGGGGAGACCGAAGTGGTGCCGCGCGTGTCCGATCTGCCGTTCATCGTGCCGTCGCTGCAAGGCAAGGTCGAATTCGAAGCGATGGAGGACGGCCAGGAAGCACGGATCATGGACCGGCTCGTGCAAGGCGCCGTGAAAGCGGTGT
>DASRZO010000277.1:0-3015 GCA_035686405.1 Pseudomonadales bacterium
CCGTGCGCGAGCAGTGTCGTCACGGCCTCGGTGTGACCTTCGGCGACGGCGCGACTCAGCGCGGTTTGACCGAGCGCATCGCGCGCGTCGACGTTCGCCGTCGGCAACAGCAGGTCGAGCAATTTGGCGTCGCCGCTCCACGCGGCGACGCTCAGGTCCGGCCAACCGTCGAAGCGTTTGTCTTTGCGCAAGCCCGCGAGGCGCGCAGCCGGATCGAGCGTTTCCGTCGGCTCGGCTTGCGATGGATCGGCGGCTATGCCTTTCGATTGCGCGAGCTGCGCCGCGGTCCAGCCGGCGGCGTTGCGCGCGTTCGGATTCGCGCCGCGTCGCGTCAGCAGAGCGACGGAAGTCGGATGGCGGTGCGCGATGGCGACGTGCAGCGGCGTGTCGCCGTTGCGATCGGAGACGTTCGGGTTTGCGCCGGCCGCGAGCAACGCGTCGATGATCGCGTCGCGTCCTTCCTCGGCGGCATAGAAGAGGGCGGTGCGCCGGGCGTTGTCGCGTTGATTCGCGTCGAGCTTGGCGGCGAGCAAAAAGGCAACCACACGCGCGTGTCCCGCGGCGGCCGCGGCCATCAGCAATGTCTCGCCGTGTTCGTCCGCGACCGCGACGTCGCGGCCGGCAAGCTGCCCGAGCACGACGTCTTCGTCCGGCAACGCGATGATCGATAGCAGCTCTGCCGGCTTGTCGGTGAGTGAGTGCAGCTGCTGCTGGGCGCGCCGATCGCCGGCGCGCGCCGCGCGCGCATACCACTCGCCGGCTTTCGCGACGTCGCGCGCGACGCCGATACCGCGTTCGTAGCATTGCCCGGTCATGTATTGCGACGGCACGTGGCCCGCGCCGGCCGCTTGCTCGTATAGGCGAGCGCTCGCCGCGAGATCCTGCGGAATGCCGACGCCGGCGCGGTAGAGGTTTGCCAGCCGATACATTGCTTCGGTGTCGCCATGGTGCGCCATCTCGTCGAGCAGGCGGCGCGCCTTCGGGTAATCGCCCTGTACGATCGCGGCGTCGATTTCGGCGAAGTTGTCTTCGACGGCGGCGGCGAACGGCGCCGCCAGCGTCAGCGCCATCCACAGCGCGGCAGCCCGTCTCCTACTCCGTCCCATATTTGGTCTCGATGTGAATGCCTACGCGGCGTAGGAAATCCGTTGGCAACACGCCGCCGGCGCATACGATCACGTCGTCGTTCGGCAGCTTCGTCGCGTGCTGTTTGCCGTTGCGCGACGGGCCGTCGCGCGAGGCGCCGTCGAGCAAGGGACCCTCGAGCACGACGTGCGATCTGGAGATCTCGACGACGTTCGATTGCAGCTTCAATTCGATCTTGCCGTCGCTGTTGGCGCGTTTGATCAGCTCGCGATTGCGCAGCTTCGCGCGCGAGAACGCGTCGGCGCGATACGACACGGTCACCTTGGTCTTCGGCGCCTCGGACACCGCGAGCGCGGCTTCGAGCGCCGAGTCGCCGCCGCCGACGACGAGCACGTTCTTGCCGGCGTATTGCTGCGGATCGAGTAGCCGATACACCACCTTCGGCAGCTCCTCGCCCGGCACGCCGAGTTGCCGCGGCGTGCCGCGCCGACCGAGGGCCAGCAGGACCGAACGGGTCCGATACTTCTGCCGCGTCGACGTGACGACGAACGCGTCGCCGTCGACGTCGATCGCATCGACGCGTTCCTGATAGTTGATCCGGATGCCGGACTCGCCTTCGGCGCGCTTCCAGAACTTCATCAGCGACTCTTTGTCGACTTCGCGGAAGTCCATGCGGCCGATGATCGCGAGATCGGCGGGGCCCGTCATGACGAGCTTGCCGCGGGGAAAGTGCGCGACCGTTCCGCCGAGCAGGTCTTGTTCGAGCGTCACGTAGTCGAGCTTCAATTCGTGCGCGGCGAGCGTCGCCGAGAATCCGGCCGGTCCCGCACCGATGATCACGACGTCGTGCGTGCCGCGGGTACGGCGCTTCGGCTCCGCCGCCGCAGCGATGTTCTCGATCGCCTGACGACCTTGCTCGACCGCGTTGCGGATGAGTCCCATTCCGCCGAGCTCGCCCGCGACGAAGATGCCCGGCACGTTGGTTTCGAAGTTCGGCGTCAGTGCGGGGATGTCGACGCCGCGCTCGGACGTACCGAACACCAACCGAATGGCATCGACCGGACAAACTGTCTTACACGCGCCGTGGCCGATGCAGTCCGACGGGCTCACCAGATTCGCTTTGCCGCGGATGACGCCGAGCACGGTGTGCTGCGGGTACTCGGGACACGCGTGCACGCAGGCCTCGCAACCGACGCACCGCGCCGGATCTATGACGGGATGCAGCGACGGAGGAGCGGTGAGCCCGGCCTCTATGGATTCGTAGTGAATTACCGCGTTTTCGTCGTGTTTGCGCGCCCTTCGTCGGCTCGTCAGATACAGGACGAGGAGCAGGGGGAGCAGATACGCGATGTATGGCAGCCAGTCTTCCGTCGAGCTCATCATCCTTGGCGATTCCCGCTACCGGCGTGGCGATCGAGCGCGCTCGGGCGCCGTGCCGATTATCGGGAAAGCGAGTCGCGACGAATATTGTGCAGATCTCGAAAACGTGAGACGTCGCGCACATTCTTTCGATTCGATCGCTATTCTTCGATGCACCAGTCTATTTCGTGCGAATTCACGGATGAACGAGCTCGAGTCCGCGAACGGCGCGCTTGCCGTCGCCCCCGAACGTCGTCCCGCGTCCCGCACTCGACAGCGTGTTCCCGGCGCCGCTGCCCGGCCTGCAGCTCGAGCAGCGCGCGAGCCGTGGTGGATGAAGGCGGTCGCGATCGCCTTCTATGCCGCCTGTGCGCTGATCGTGTGGTGGGGTTGGAACGTTCGCGATCACCACTATCTGTCGGCGAAGTTCGGCGCCGGCTACATGCTCGGCATCGTCGGCACGACGCTGATGGGGTTGTTGTTGCTGTATCCGGCGCGCAAGCGCGTCCGCGCGATGCGCAACCTCGGGCCGATCCGCTATTGGTTCCGCGTGCACATGATCTTCGGCGT
>DASRZO010000278.1:0-22606 GCA_035686405.1 Pseudomonadales bacterium
ACGTCGAGCGCGGCGTCGTAGAAGCTGACCTTGTGCCGCTCGGCGAGAAACAACTCGAACGCTTCGCGCGCCAGTGCCGTTGCTTCCGCGGGCGCGCGACCGACGGCGACGATCGCGCGCTCGAACACGGTCTCGCGGATCTTCGACAGGTTGTGGGCGAGTTCCGGATGCTCGGCGACGATGCCTTTACGAATGTCCATGAAGTCGTCGGCGGTCAGCGTCGCGTAGAGCTCCGGCACGCGCGCGTCGAACCATTGCCGCGTGACGCGCTCTGCGTTGCGAATGACCTCGTCGACGTCCCACAGCGTGTTGTCGAGATCGAACGTGACGACGACGATGCGCGACATCAGCTCGAGCGTTTGGCGCGCGGATGACTCGCGTCGTAGACCTTCGCGAGATGTTGGAAGTCGAGGTGCGTGTAGACCTGCGTCGTCGAGATGTCGGTATGGCCGAGCAACTCCTGCACCGCGCGCAGATCGCCGCTCGATTCGAGCAAGTGGCTCGCGAAGCTGTGCCGCAGCATGTGCGGATGGACTTCGGAGGTTCCGAGCTGGCGTTCGCTGAGGCGCCGTACCCGCTGTTGCACGGTGCGCGGACTGATGCGCGCCGCGCCGCGGCCGGTGAATACGGGCGCCGATGGCTCGGTCGAGTCGCGCGAGCCGAGATAGCGTTCGAGCGCGGCGATGCAGAAGCGACCGAGCGGGACCTGGCGCACCTTGCGGCCTTTGCCGGTGACGGTGACGAAGCCTTCGGCGAGGTCGAGATCCTTGATGTCGAGCGCGACCAACTCCGCCAAACGCAGACCGCTGCCGTAAAACAATTCGAGTATGGCGGCGTCGCGAAGATCGAGCGGTTCGTTCGGTGCGACGTTCATCAGCTGCGCCGTCTGATCGGTATCGAGCAGCTGCGGCAACTTGCGCCGCGTCTTCGGCGCGCGGACGACGCTGGCCACGTTGCCGTCGACTTCGCCGCGGCGACCGAGGAACTTCAGGAACGATCGGATGCACGACAGCGCGCGCTGAATGCTGCGGGTTGCATCGCCTTTTCGATGCAGCGCCGCGACGTAACCGCGAACGTGTGCCGAACGAAGGTCCGCCCAACGTGCGACGTCGAGCGATCGGACGAAGCCGATGAGGTCGCGGCGATATGCGGCGCAGGTGTGCGGCGAGTATTGGCGCTCGCGTTCGAGATGTTCGAGATAGCGATCGACGTCGCGTTCGAGCGGCTTCGCGTCAGCGGCTCGCATTGTCCCTCGTCAGCCGCGTCAGCACGCGCGCGAGCACGTCGCCGATGTAGCGGATGAACAGCGTGCCCATGTCGGGACTGAAACGCAGCGGATCGAGGCTGCCGATCGCGAGCACGCCGAGCAGCTCGCCGTGGCGCAGCTGGATCAACGCAGCCGAGCCGTCGGTGGTCGGCGCGTCGCCGAACAAACGTGCGAATTCGTCGGCGCGAATCAATCCGCAGGAGAGCCCGGCCGCCTGCGTCAGATGCAGGAGCGGCAATTCCTGCGCGGACTCTCGGTACACCAAATGCGCCAGCGACGCGAACGCGACGGGGTGCGACACGAAACAGCGCGTGCGGTCGGCACCGAAGTCGTCGAGCAGCGTTTCGCTCAGAACGCGATCGGCCGCCGCGAGGTCGGTGCAGTCGAGCATTTCGAGCGTGAAACGCCGCGTCTTCTCGAACAACGTATCGTTGGTGTTCGCCGCGCCGACCAGATGATTGAGGCGGCGACGCATGTCGATGTTGCGTTCGCGCAGGATGGCGACTTGCCGCTCGACGAGCGAGATCGCTTGTCCCGAATCGTGCGGCAGATTGAGATCGGTCAGCAGCAACGGGTGGCGCCCGAAAAAGTCCGGGTGGTCGCGCAAATATTGCGTCACGGCGTCTTCGTTGCCCAGGTCGACGGCTTCGCTGTCGGCTTTCATAGCTCGATGTGTCCTTCGTAAACGAGACAGGCGGGTCCGAGCATCTTGAGGGCGTGCCCGGTACCCGGCCATTTGATTTTGACCTTGCCGCCGGGCAGCGAGATCTTGATGCGTTCGCCGAACTTGCCGGTGATGACGCCGGCCACCGCCGCGGCGCACGCGCCCGTGCCGCAGGCGCGCGTTTCGCCGACGCCGCGTTCGTACACGCGCAGCCGCGCGAAGCCGCTGTCGATGATCTGGCAGAACCCGACGTTCACGCCTTTCGGAAACCGCTCGTGGCGCGATAACGCGGCGCCGAGCGTCGCGACGGGCGCATCGTTGACCGAATCGACGAACAGTACGGCGTGAGGATTCCCGACCGAAACCGGCACGACTTCGACGACGTCGCTGCCGACCGCGATGCGATAGCTCATCGCCTCGACGTCGGTGACGAACGGAATCAGCGCCGGCACCGTCGTCGGTATGCCCATGTCGACTTCGATCAAGTCGTCGTCGCGCAACAGCGTCGTGATGTGACCGTTCGACGTCTGCAAGCGCAGGTCGGTCTTCGTCGACAAACCCCGGTCGACGACGAACTTCGCGAAGCAGCGCGCGCCATTACCGCATTGTTCGGCTTCGCTGCCGTCGGCGTTGTAGATGCGGTAGCGAAAGTCGCAGTCGGGATTCGTCGGCGCTTCGACGCATAGCAACTGATCGAAGCCGACACCGGTGTGGCGATCGGACAGGCGCTGGATCAACTCGGGCGACAGCCGCAGGTCTTGGCTGATGTGGTCGATGATCATGAAGTCGTTGCCGAGTCCATGCATCTTGCTGAATTCGATGCGCATGCGGCGAGCGTACCGATCAAGTCTCGTATTGCAAAGGCGCGGCGTCGTCGGCGAGCTCGGCGCGCAACTGGTCGGCGATCGTTTCGCGCCGTCGCACGATCGCGAACGTGTCGCCGTCGACCATCACTTCTGCCGGGCGGCCGCGACTGTTGTAATTCGAACTCTGCACGAAGCCGTATGCGCCGGCGCTCGAAATGGCGAGCAGCGTGCCTTCGGCGAGCGCGAGTTCGCGATCGTGCGCGAGAAAGTCGCCGGTCTCGCACACCGGACCGACGAGATCCCAGCGTGCGGTGTGCCCGGCCGACGGCGTGTCGACCACCGTCGCGCGGTGCCACGCCTGATACAGCGTCGGGCGAATCAGGTCGTTCATCGCGGCGTCGATGATCGCGAAGTTGCGCGCATCGGGTGCCTGAGCCGGCTTCAGATATTCGACGCGCGTCAGCAATAGGCCGCCGTTGGCGACGAGGTACCGGCCCGGCTCGACGACCAACGTGAGCCCGCGGCCGGCGAACAACCGTTCGAGGGTGCGCGCGTAGCCGGCGAGATCGAACGTCGGCTCGTCGTTGTAGACGACGCCGAGGCCGCCGCCGACATCGACGTGTTCGACCGCGATGCCCTCGCGTCCCAATACGTCGACGAGCTCGAGCAAGTTCTCGGCGGCTTCGACGAGCGGCGCCGGCGTCTTGATCTGCGACCCGATATGGCAATCGATGCCGACGACGTCGAGCCAGCGCGAGTTCGACGCGCGCCGATAGATCGCGAGCGCCTCGGTGCGCGGCACGCCGAACTTGTTGGTCTTGAGGCCCGTCGAGATGTACGGATGCGTGCCGGCGTCGATGTCCGGATTCACGCGCACCGAGATGCGGGCCCGGCGGCCGAGCCGGCGCGCGTGCTCTTCGAGTCGCGCGAGCTCGGCGCTGCTCTCGACGTTGAAGGAGCCGATGTCGAGCTTCAGCGCGAAGTCGATGTCGGCGCCGGACTTGCCGACCCCGGAGAAGACCACGTTGCGCGGATCGCCGCCGGCGCGCACGGCGCGTTCGAGTTCGCCGCCCGAGACGATGTCGAAGCCCGCCCCGAGCTGTGCGAACAAACGCAACACGGCGAGGTTCGAGTTCGCTTTGACGGCGTAGCAGATGCGATGCGGCAGCGGCGCGAGGGCGGCGTCGAGCGCCGTGAATTGCTGCGTGAAATGCGCGCGCGAGTAGACATACGTCGGCGTGCCGCAGCGCTCCGCGATTCGTGCGAGCGGCACGTCTTCGACGAAACCGCTGCCGTCGCGAATCACCAACGCATCGCTCATCGCAGCGTCGCCGGCTTGGGTTGTTGCGGCTCCGGTAGGTGCAGCGGCCCTTTCTGGCCGCAGGTCGTCACGAGGAGCAACAGCAGAGACACGATCAGCAGGCGCACGCGCAGTCGGGCCGGTCGACAAAGCGCGGGAGTATACAGCTAGGCGGTCGAGAAGCCTCGCGCCGAATCGCGCTCGATCGCGAACTTCTCGCGCAACGCGAACGCGAGTCCGCGGCGCTCGACGTCGGCTGCGACGGACGTGACGTAGCGACCGTCGGCGACGTTGGCGGACGCCACCGACACGGGCGGCGTATCGCCGCGCGCGATTGCGAGCCGCGCTGAACGAGCGTGCTTGGCCGCGGACGCCGGGGTTGTCGCCGCGAGGTAAGCGGCGATGCTGTCGGCGATGTCGAGCAGCGGCAGCTCGGGCACTGCCACTCGTTCGATCGCTCCGTCGCGCGACATCACCAACACCCGTATCACGCCGCGTTGGTCGTGCACCAAGATGCGGTCGCGCTCGGCCGTGTCGCTCGCGCGCCATGCGCACAGTTGCCGCAGTGCGGCAAGTCGCGGGCTGCGCGAATCGACGAGCAGCGTCTGACCGTGCGGCGGCGCCTTCGCCAGCAGCGAAGACAGCGCGGTCTCCGAGTCGACGACGCGACCATGCAAACCGCGCGGGTCGCGCTCGACGCAGGCGAATCCGTCGCCGAGACCGACGATGAACCGAACGCGACGCGTCGGGTTTGCGAAGGCATCGCGGATGGCGTCGACGAGGGTATCGAGCCGGTCCTCGATCAGGCGCTCGTGGCCGCCGGCGACGCAGCCGACGTGCGGCGCGACCGCGGGCTCGGTCGCGGCGTCGACGAGCGCATCGACGAGTCCGGCGTCGCCGACGTAGTGACGCGCGGCGATGCCGTCCGCGCCGACGTCGAGGACGTCGATGCCGGCAACGAGGTTGGCGTGGAACCCGCTGAAGTCGAGCGCGTCGTCCCAGTCGCTGATGATCGCGTCGCCGGACGCTTGCAACGCGGTCGCCGAGTCCTGCGCGTTGATGATCCAGACGCGATACGCGTCGTGCTTCGCCGAGAGTCGCGCGAGCAGGTCGAGCATGCGACCGCAGGCGCTGCGGCGGTTGGCGTCCGGCACGCGCAGGTTGTCGAGCGTCACGCAATTGAGATGCGCCCACGCCATCACTGCGGCGAGACGCGCGGCACCGAACGCGACGTGACGGCCATCGAGCGCGCGCCATTGGCCGTCGGAACGCTCGAGCCGCAGGGTCCCTACGATGCGCCCCGGCATGAGTGCTGCGTTCACACGCGTCAGCGCGCCGAACGGGCGGCGAACCAAACGATCGATGCGCCGGCCGAGCGCATCGAGGCGCGCGCGCGAAGCGGGCGCGAGCGCGTCGCGCGCGTCTTGCAGCCGCATGTATTGAAACGCGAGTTCGCCGTTCACGCGGCGGTTCTCCGCATCGAGTTCGACGATGGTCAGTTCGCGATCGCTGCGCGCGCGGCGAACCTGCGAGTCCGTCCAGTTCCACGCGGCTGCGAGTTCGCGTTGGCGCGCCGGGTCGAGCGTGCTCGCGAACAGACAGTGGCGAGAGAGTTCCAGTCGCTCACCGGCGCCGACGCGTTCGAGGTGTAGCGCGACGAGATCTTGCGCCAGGCTCGCATCGTCGGCGAGCGCAGTGCCGTTCCAAACGCGTTGCTTGTAGCGGCGCGCGAGCGGTTCGGTTGCGCCCGCCGCGTACGCTTCCAGCAACATCGTGGTGTGCAGGTGCGCATAGGGTGCGTCGAGCGCACGTGCGAGCGCGGTGACGCCGGCTTCGATGCATTCGGCATGTGGAATCCGTTCGGCGGCGCCGAGGTCGATCGTTTCGTCGCGGCCGACGAAGCGTTGCGCTTTCAGGCGCGCGCAGTATTCGGCGTGGCGGTCCTCGAGTTCGGGCGGCACCAGCCACCAAATCGGATAGCGTCCCGCGAGTAGGATCGCGCTGCGATAGAAGGCGTCGCGCGCAAGGAACGGCGTTCGGTTCTGCGTGCGGAATGCGTGCGATTCGGCGTCGACCAGCTCCGGCGTCAGTTCGATGGCGTGTGCCGCGGCGAAACGCGCGATGCCGGCGAGCTTCTCGGCGAGGCGGTCGTGCAGCGCGCCCGCACAACAGACGGTCAGCGTGAACGCGACGGCGTCGCCGCTGCGGGTCGGCGCGGTCAGATACAGCGCACGCACATCGCGGCGGCGTTCGACGAAACGTTCGTACGTGTACGACAGCGCGAACGTGCGCACGGCGTCGATCGCGTGTCGATCCGGCGTGTAGCCGTCGATGCCGGCGGCGACGTCGAAGTCGACGAAGCCGGGCAGCGCCGCATGATTGCTGTGCAGCAACACGGGCAACGCGTCCACGCACAGCCGTTGGTGGTGCGTCAGGCGCGCTCGCAGCGCATCGATGCGGGCACGATTCAGCGTGAGGAAACGCTCGCGCAGCGCGCGCAACGCCTTGCGGTCGATGTCCTCGTCGAACGGCGGATGGTTTTCCATCCGAAGAGTATAGGCAGCCGTCTGACGTCGGCCTGCCGCGGGGCGACCGTCGGACAACGGCGATGGCGGTCTCGGCGCCGTCAGGTCCGGACCGAGCGTATGAGATGGAGGCAGCGCGGCGCGGTCGCGGAGCGTACGTGTGGTCGGCGGACCGTCTGCTGCAGCGAGGGACTAGGAGTTCGACGTCGGTCGAGCGAACGAGGTCAACGCAAGACGAGGCGCGTACGGCCGCGCGCGATGGCCGCGCGAACTTGTGCCGGCGCAGTGCCGCCGACGTGATTGCGGGCGTTGACCGAGCCTTCCAGCGTCAGCACGTCGAAGACATCGCGTTCGATGAGTGGGCTGAACGATTTGAATTCGTCGAGCGACAGGTCGCTCAACGCGACGCCTTTGGCCAGCGCGCGCGCGACGCAGCGGCCGACCGCTTCGTGCGCGTCGCGGAACGGCACGTGCTTGCGCACGAGGTAGTCGGCGAGGTCGGTTGCGGTCGCGAAGCCGCGCGCTGCCGCTTCGCGCATCCGGTCCGCGCGCACGTCGAGGTGCGGCAACATGCCGAGCATCGCGGTCACGCAGTCCTTCAACGTATCGACCGCGTCGAACAGCGGTTCTTTGTCTTCTTGATTGTCCTTGTTGTACGCGAGCGGCTGGCCTTTCATCAGCGTCAGCAGGCCCATCAAGTGGCCGACGACGCGGCCGGTCTTGCCGCGCACCAGTTCCGGGACGTCGGGGTTTTTCTTCTGCGGCATGATCGACGAACCGGTACAAAAGCGATCCGGCAGGTCGACGAAACCGAATTGCTGCGACGACCACAGCACCAACTCTTCGGACCAGCGCGACAGATGCACCATCGCGATGCTCGCGATGCTGCAGAACTCGATCGCGAAGTCGCGGTCGCTGACCGCGTCCAGCGAGTTCTCGCTGACCGAGTCGAAACCGAGTTCGCGCGCCGTGAATGCACGATCGATCGGGAACGTGGTGCCGGCGAGCGCGGCGCTGCCGAGCGGCAGCACGTTCACCCGCGTCCGCAGTTCGGTCAGCCGTTCGCGGTCGCGCAGCAGCATCTCGAACCACGCCATCAAGTGATGGCCGAACGTCACCGGCTGTGCGGTCTGAAGGTGCGTGAACCCGGGCATGATCGTATCGGCGTGACGCTCGGCGAGGTCGAGCAACGCGCCGAGCAGCTGCGTCATCGAGGCGCGCAAGGTATCGATTTCGTCGCGCAGGTAGAGGCGTACGTCGGTGGCGACCTGGTCGTTGCGGGAACGACCCGTGTGCAGGCGTTTGCCGACCTCTCCAACGAGTTCGATGAGGCGAGATTCGACGTTCATGTGGACGTCTTCGTTCGCGATCGACCACTGGAGCGAGCCTTCGTCGATCTCGGCGTGAATGCGGTTCAAGCCGTCGACGATCGCGCCGCACTCGTTGTCGGAAAGTACGCCGACGTGCGCCAACATCCGCGCGTGGGCGATGGAGCCCACGATGTCGTGGTGGTATAACCGCGCATCGAAATCGATCGACGCGGTGAATCGCTCGACGAATTGATCCGTCGGCTCACTGAAGCGCCCGCCCCAGAGCTTGCCCGTGGCGTCAGTGTCTCGAGTCATCGCGATTACTGTCTTGGCGGAAAACGCGCGCGATTATAGCAACTTGTTCACGGCGGCTTTGGCGCTGGGCGCCGGTCGGACCTAGGCGTCTCGATATGGGAGAGGTAGTGGCCGCAGCTCCGCTGGATCAGGCGCGACCGAACCGGTTCGTCGTTCCCGACCTCTGCAATGCCGCGGCACTCAGCGTCGTCGTCCTGATCGGCGAATTGCTCGTACTGGTGCTGTTGTTCGCCGGCGGTCCGGTGACGTGGGAAGGGCTCGCGCTCAGGTCGTTGTACGTGCAGTGGGTGGTGCTCATGAGCGCGGGAGCGCTCTGCAGCGCGCGCCCGTTCCTCGCGAAGATGGGTCTCGCCCGCGGCGCATCGTTGTCGTTCGTGATCATCGCGGTGTTGACGTTGGTCGTCAGTCTGGGCGCGGATCGCGTCGTCGCCGGCACGCTCAGCTACAGCGTTGCACCGATCAACTGGTTGTCGGTCGGCAAGCAAATGGCCATCGCCTGCATCATCGCCGGCATGGTGCTGCGCTACTTCTACGTGCAGCAACAATTGCGCGAGCAGGAGCAGTCGGAACTGCAGGCGCGCATCCAGGCGCTGCAATCGCGCATTCGGCCGCACTTCCTGTTCAACAGCATGAACATCATCGCGAGCCTGATTTCGGTCGATCCGGAGACGGCCGAGTCCGTGGTCGAAGACCTGTCCGAACTCTTCCGCGCGAGCCTCAACGACGCGGGCAACCAAGTGTTGATGACGGAAGAGTTGGAGCTGTGCGAACGCTACGTGCGGATCGAACGGCTGCGCCTTGGCGAACGCTTGCGCGTCGCGTGGGATATCGGCGAATACCCCGACGGCTTGAAGATCCCGCTGCTCACGCTGCAGCCGCTGCTGGAGAATGCGATCTACCACGGCATTCAGCCGCTGCCCGACGGCGGCACCGTGGCGGTGACACTGCGCTACGATCGCAACGTGGTCAGCGTCCGGATCACGAATCCGGTGCCGCCGCCGGAATATCGGACGCTGACGCAGGGCAACAAGATGGCGGTCAACAACATTCGCAGCCGGCTGAGCGTCTTGTACAACGACGCCGCAGAGCTGACGGCCGAAACCGAGGGTGATCTCTACGTCACCCATTTGCGTTATCCGCACCCGATGCCCGGTTCAACGGATCCCATGAAGGAGGTCTCGTAAGCGTGAAGGTCCTGATCGTCGACGACGAACAACTCGCGCGTGACCGGCTCGCGCGCATGCTCACCGACATGAACGGTTACGAAGTGGTCGGGCAAGCCGCGAACGGCATGCAGGCGATCGAACGCTGCGAGTCGACACAGCCCGACGTCGTCCTGCTCGACATCCGAATGCCCGGTATGGACGGTCTCGAAGCGGCGCGACACATGGCCGGCATGGAGCAACCGCCGGCGGTCGTGTTTTGCACTGCGTACGAGGAACACGCGATCGAAGCGTTCAAGGTGCAGGCTGTCGGCTATCTGCTGAAGCCGGTACGCCGCGACGATCTGAGTGCGGTGTTGGCATCGGCGACGCGAACGAATCGCGCTCAACTCGCCGCGCTCGCGCAGGAAGAAGGTTCGCAGCGCACGCACATTTCGGCGCGCACGCGCAAAGGGATCGAACTCGTACCGGTCGACGAAGTGCGATATTTCCAAGCCGATCAGAAGTACGTGACGATGCGTCACCCCGGCGGTGAATTGTTGATCGACGAGACGCTGCAGGAGCTCGAAACGGAGTTCGGATCGCGCTTCATTCGCGTGCATCGCAACGCGCTCGTGGCGACCAAATACATCGAAGGCCTCGAGCGCAACGACGAGGGCCAGTACCAGATTCGGCTACGCGACGTTCCGACCGGCATCGACATCAGCCGACGTCACGTGTCGTCGATCCGCCGCTACATTCAAAAGCTGTGACCGTTCGACGCTTACGCATCGCCACGCGGAAGAGCAGACTCGCGCTGTGGCAGGCCGAGTTCATCGCGGCGGAAATCCGTCGCCGTCGGCCCGACGTCGACATCGAACTCGTCGGCATGACCACGCGCGGCGACCAATGGCTGTCCGCGCCCCTCAGTGAGATCGGGGGAAAAGGCCTTTTCATCAAGGAGCTCGAAACGGCGATCCTCGACGGCCGTGCCGACGTCGCCGTGCATTCGATGAAGGATGTCCCGGCGGAGCTGCCGAGCGGTTTCGCGCTGCCGCTGATCGGGTATCGACAAGAGGTACGCGACGTGTTGGTCAGCGCAGGCGCGGCGTCGGTCGCGCAGCTGCCGCGCGGCGCGCGAGTCGGCTCGTCGAGCCTGCGCCGGCGCGCGCAACTGCTGGCGCGGCGAGCGGACCTGCATGTCGAGCCGGTGCGCGGCAACGTCAACACGCGGCTCGAGAAGCTGGATGCCGGCGACTACGACGCGTTGTTGCTCGCGGGTACGGGTTTGCAGCGATTGGGCCTCGGTGATCGCATTCGTGAATTTCTGTCGCTAGACGACAGTCTGCCGGCTGCGGGGCAGGGCGCGCTCGGCGTCGAGTGCGCGGCGGACCGCTCCGACGTCGTCGAGCTGCTCCGATTGCTGAACGACCCTGTCGTGGCGCGCTGCGTCACTGCCGAGCGCGCCGTTAGCCGACATCTCGGCGCCGATTGTTCGCTGCCGATCGCGGCGTACGCGGTCGAACGGTCCGGACGGGTCGAGCTGCGCGCGCTGATCGCGAGCGAGTCCGGCGAACGCGTGCTGCGCTGCGCGGTTGCCGGCGTCGATCCCGATGCGGTAGGCGGCGAAGCGGCTGCCGATCTGCGCCGGCAAGGCGCCGACGCGATTCTCGCTGCGTTGCGAAGCGCGCGCGATGACGACGACTGACGCACGCTTGGTGCTCGTCACGCGGTCGGAACCCGGCGCGACCGATCTCGTCAACGCGTTGATCGCCGCCGGATACGCCGCCGCGAGTTGTCCGGTGCTCGAGATCCGACGAATCGACGATGCCGCGGCGCGTCGCGTGCTCGCGCGACTCGACGGCTTCGACGTGGCCATCTTCGTTTCGGCGCACGCGGTCCATTGCGCATTCGAATCGATCGATCGCGGCGCGTTGCCGTCGCACCCGATATGGATCGCAGTCGGCGCGTCGACCGCGGCGGCGCTCGCGCGGCACGGCGTCGAAGCGCGCGTACCGGCGGTGGAGTCGTCGGAAGGTATACTCGCGCTGCCGCAACTCAGCGACGTACGCGGACGCCGCATTCTCGTATGTGCGGGCGAGGGCGGTCGCGACATCATCGCTGGGACGCTCGCGCAACGCGGCGCGCACGTCGAAACGGTCGTGCAATATCGGCGCGAGGCGGTATCGGTGGAGCGACTGCGCACCCGCGTCGCCGAGCCGCGATCGATCGGTGCGGTGATCGTGTCGAGCGCGGAGGGCGGTGTCGCCTTTGCGGCGTTGTGGCGATCGATCAGCGGTTCGCCGGCGGTGCCGATCGTCGTGCCGTCGCAGCGCGTCGCAGTAGCGCTCGCGGGACTCGGTTTCGATCGCGTCGCCGTATCGGACGGCGCTGGCGCGAAGGCCGTGCTCGCGACGCTCGAACACATGAGGGATTCAGATGAGTGATGAGTCGACCGGCGTTCGATCCGGCGCGCGGCGCAGCGAAACACCGCGATCGGGCGGCCGCGGACTCGCGGTATTCGCGACGTTGGTGTCGCTCGGCGCGTTCGCCGCGGTCGTCTACCCGATGCTCCAACGTCAGGGGAATGCGCCGGCGGGCGACTCGAGCGGGGCGTACGAGGCGTTGCGCGTCGAGCAGCAGCGCCAAGGCGAAGAGCTGAAACGGCTGGCCGACGGCGTCGCGACGTTCGACGCACGGCTGCAGAGCCAACAAACGCAGCCGGCGGCACAAGCGGCGAATCCAACGGCTGCGATTCCCGACCGCACGCTGAAGCTGGTCGAGGCGGAGTATCTGGTGCAGGCCGCCAACGACCGCGTCAAGGTGACGGGCGACGCGCGCGACGCACTCGCGATGCTGCTGGCGGCGCAGGCGTTGGTCGACCGCGTCGACGACGCCGCGCTCGTCGACGTGCGCGCGCAGTTGGCGCGCGACGTCGCGGCGTTGCGCGATGCCGCCGCAGTCGATGTCGATGCGACGTATCAGCGCTTGCAGGCGTTGGCGAAGACGCTGCCGGATCTGCCGGTTCGCGGAAAGCGTTATGCCGCGACACCGGTGGACGAGACGCAATCCGGTACGGCGGTGATCTGGCAGAAAGTGATGTCGCTGTTCGAATTTCGCCGACAAAACGGCGTGCAGCGTCCGCCGCTCGGGCCGGACGACGCGACGTACCTTCGCTTGAACCTCGGGTTGATGGTGCAGTCTGCCGAGCTCGCTCTTTTGCGCGACGATGGCGACGTATATCGACAGAGTCTCGAATCGGTGCGGCGTTGGCTCGACGACTACCTCGATACGTCGGCGCCGGCGGTCGCTGACGCGCGCGCCGAGATCGAGCGCTTGTTGGCGATCAAAGTCGATCATTCGCAACCCGACATCGGTGGCTCGTTGGTCGCGTTGCGTGCGATCGCCGGACCGCTACCGTCCGCCGCTGCCGCTCCGGCGAACGGCGACGGTGCCGCGGCGGCGACGGCAAGCGTACCGAGCGTCGCGCCATGAGACGTTTGTTGGCGGCGTTGGTCGCAGCGCTCGTGGTCGGCGGCGCCGTCGGAACGTTGATGGTGCGTGACCCCGGCTACGTGCTGCTGACGTACGACGACATGAGTCTCGAAACCAGTTTGTGGTTCGCGTTGCTCGCGTTGTTGGTCGGCTATTTCGTGTTGCGCTTCGTCTTCGGATTGATCGCACGCATCGCGCGCGGCGGCGCCGGCATCGCGGCGTGGCAGCAGAGCCGTCGCGCTCGGGCTGCGCAGGCGCGTACGACCCGCGGGTTGCTGCTCGTCGGCGAAGGTGACTGGGCCGGGGGACGCAAGGCGTTGCTCGCCGATGCGCAGGATCTCGAAGCGCCGTGGGTGAACTACGTCGGCGCGGCGCGCGCCGCGAACGAGCTCGGCGATGCGCGCGACCGCGACGCGCTGATCGAGAAGGCAGTGGCCGCGACACCGGGTTCGGAGTTCGCCGCAGCGTTGCTGCAAGCGGAGTTACAGACCGCCGCGTCGCAGCAACGCGAGGCGATCGCGACATTGTTGAAGGCGAAGCAGAACGCGCCGAGTCAACCGCGGCTGCTCGCATTGCTCGCAACGAACTACGAACGCGTCGGCGACTGGGATGCATTGGTCGCATTGGCGCCGGAGCTGAAGCGGCGCGGCGTGTATTCGGCCGACGCATTCCGCGCGGCTGAAGTGCGTTGGTGGGCGGCGCTGTGCGAACAAACTGCCGCGGCGGCGAATCGAGTCGCGCAATTGACGGAACGTTGGAACGCCGCCGACAGAGAACTGCGCGACGATGCGCGAGCGGTTGCGGCGTATGCGCGCGCGCTCGCGAACGCCGGAGCAACGGCCGATGCCGAAGCGACGTTGGCGAAGTCGATCACGCGCGATTGGAACGCGGATTTGGTCGCGCTCTACGGGCGCGTCGTCGATCGCGCCGATCGGCAACTCGCGACGGCCGAAGGCTGGTTGAAGGCGCGCCCCAACGACGCCGTGCTGTTGCTTGCGCTCGGGCGGCTCGCGGCCGCGAACCGAGATTGGAACAAGGCGCGCGAACATTTCGAAGCGAGCTTGAAGCAACAGCGCAGCGTCGAGGTGTACGGCGAACTCGGTCGCCTCTGCGTCGCGCTCGGCGAGCGATCGCGTGCGTCCGAGTTGCTCGCGCAGGGCCTCGAAATGTCGGGGCAGTTGCCTGCGCTGCCGCTGCCGAACGGCGAAACGCCGCCGCGTTAGCGACGCGAGCGGATTTACCTAGCGGAGTCGGCTTTCAGCGAAATCGCGAACGTCGTGATGTCCGATCGGTGCGTCGATCGATCTAGCTACGCCGGACCTTTCTGACGCGGGGCATAGCCGAACACGTCCGATTCGATCGTTGCGTCGCCGCAGCCGACTCGTTCGAGTGCATCCACGACTGCAAACACGAACCCCGGTCCGCCGCTGATGATGGCTCGGCCCGAGAGTACCGGGCACGAGCGATCGAGCCACGCGACCGCCGCGTTCGGTGCAGCCGGCGAGTCGACGAGCGGCGTGTACTCGAGCCAGCGCGCGAAGCGACGCAGCGACGCGTCGCAATACAGCTGATCCGCCTGCGTCACGCTCCAGACGAGCCGAACGAGGCCCGTCTGCCCGACGCTGCGCAAATGTTCGGCGATCGACAAGGATTGCGAGATTCCCGACCCGCCGGCGAAGAGCCATAGATCATCGTCGAGCGGGCCGTTGACGCGGACGTCGCCGAACGGGCCGTCGACGACGAGGTTCGATCCGATCGCGGTCTCCCGGTCGACGATGTCCAGCATCAACGCCGCGTCGGCGAGACCGGGCAACGGCCGAAAGTGCAGGTCGAGTTCGGGTAAGCGCTGCGGTGCGCTCGCGATCGACATCGGAATGCGCGCGCCGCTCGGGTGAACGACGTAGAGGTACTGTCCGGCGTCGAATGCGAACGGCGCCGGTAGAACCAGAGAAATCAGCCTAACGCCCGAATCGTGGCGCGCGATCGAAGCGATGCGCGCCGGCGTCGCCGCCAATCAGCGACTGCCCTTCATCGACGCGAAGAACTCGGCATTCGTCTTCGTCGTGCGCAAACGGTCGAGCATGAATTCCACCGCGGCGGTGTCGTCCATCTCGTGCAGCAATTTGCGCAGGATCCATGCGCGGTTCAGTTCTTCTTCCGACATCAGCAGGTCTTCACGGCGGGTGCCGGACCGGCGGATGTTGATCGCCGGATACACGCGCTTCTCGGCGATTTTCCGCTCGAGATGCAATTCCATGTTGCCGGTGCCCTTGAATTCTTCGTAGATGACTTCGTCCATCTTCGAGCCGGTCTCGACCAATGCGGTCGCGATGATGGTGAGACTGCCGCCTTCTTCGATGTTCCGCGCTGCGCCGAAGAAACGCTTCGGCCGCTCGAGGGCGTGCGCGTCGACACCGCCGGTCAAGACTTTGCCTGAGGAGGGCACGATGGTGTTGTACGCGCGCGCGAGACGCGTGATCGAATCGAGCAGGATGACGACGTCCTTCTGATGCTCGACGAGGCGTTTCGCTTTCTCGATCACCATCTCGGCAACTTGCACGTGCCGCGACGGCGGTTCGTCGAACGTGCTCGCGACGACTTCGCCGCGCACCGAGCGTTGCATGTCGGTGACTTCTTCCGGACGTTCGTCGATCAAGAGCACGATCAACACGACTTCCGGATCGTTCGCGACGATCGCTTTCGCCATGCTTTGCAAGAGAATCGTCTTACCGGCCTTCGGCGGCGATACGATCAAGCCGCGCTGTCCGCGACCGATCGGCGCGATCAAATCGACGATGCGCATCGACAGATCTTCGGTGCTGCCGTTGCCGCGTTCGAGTTTCAGGCGCCGGTTCGGAAACAGCGGCGTCAGGTTCTCGAACAGGATCTTGTGTTTCTTGGTGTTCGGTTCGCTGAAATTGATCTCGTCGACTTTCAGCAGCGCGAAGTAGCGTTCGCTGTCCTTCGGCGGGCGGATCTTGCCGGCGATCGAATCGCCGGTGCGCAAGTTGAAGCGTCGCACCTGACTCGGCGAGACGTAGATGTCGTCGGGGCCGGCGAGATACGAAGAGTCCGCCGAGCGTAGGAAGCCGAAACCGTCCTGCAGAATTTCGAGTGTGCCGTCGCCGTAGATGTCTTCGCCGTTCTTCGATTGCTTGCGCAGGATTGCCGCAATCACTTCTTGTTTGCGCGAACGGGCGAGGTTTTCGAGGCCCATTTCGCGCGCCATGTCGACGAGGTCACCGACTGGTTTGCGCTTGAGATCTGTCAAATTCATATGAGTAAAAAGCCACAAAGTGCGGGTATTGAGACGGGGAATCGAAAGGCGCCACTCCGATCTCGAGTCGCACGGGAGAGAACTGAGGAAACCCTAAGGGGGGGCGACTAGAACGGGCGGTAGCGACTCGGAATCTACCACCGCCCCACGGGGGCGTCTACCTAGAAATGCCGACCGGTTGAACGTGAGGACCGTGCGCTGGTCCTCACGTTCGACAACCGCCAACGGCGGTTGCGACTAACGGCGATTAGATGTTGCTGTCGAGGAACGCGGCGAGTTGCGACTTGGACAACGCACCGACCTTCGTCGCTTCGACTTCGCCGTTCTTGAACAACATCAGCGTCGGAATACCGCGAATGCCGTAGCGCGGCGGCGTTTGCTGATTCGCATCGATGTCCATCTTGCACACTTTGATGCGATCGCCGTATTCGCTCGCGATCTCTTCGAGAATCGGCGCGATCATCTTGCACGGCCCGCACCACTCGGCCCAGTAATCGACGAGGACCGGCTTTTCTGCCTTCAACACGTCTTTGTCGAAGCTGGAATCGCTGATGTGGACGATTTTTGCGCTCATCGTACGAACTCCCATCAATGTTGCGCTGAAGCCGCGCGAGTTGCGGGGAGTGTAGCACCCGCCTTCTGCGGCGAGTAAGCGGCGCCTCCCACAATACGGCGCTTGAGCTATGCTGCCGCAGCAATTTTGGGCCGCTTTCGGATTATTCAAGCGTGGATGGCCTCGCCGCAGCGTTGGACCTCGGTTCGAACTCGTTCCATTTGATCGTTGCGCGCGTCGACCACGGCGAATTGATTGCGGTCGAACGGCTGAAAGAAAAGGTACAGCTCGCGCGGGGATCGGTGGGCGGCGTCATGCAGCAAGCGGCGATCAGGCGCGGGCTCGAATGCGTCGCGCGCTTTGCCCAACGGTTGCGTGCAGTCCCGCTCGACCGCATCGCGGTCGTGGGTACGGCGGCGCTGCGAGACGCGACGAATCGCGACGAATTCTTGCGGCCGGCCGAGCAGTTGCTCCGCCATCCGATCCGCATCCTCACGGGCGAAGAAGAAGCCGAGCTGATTTTTCTCGGTGTCTCGCACGCGCTGACGGCGGGTGAGGGGCGCCGTCTCGTCATCGACATCGGCGGCGGCAGTACCGAGTTCTGTGTCGGCGGCAGCTTCGCGCCGCAGCGCAGCGCGAGCGTCGACCTCGGTTGCGTCAGTCTCACCGACCGCTGTTTCGGCGACGGTCGTTCGCTCGCGCAGGGCTATCTAGATGCACGCGACGCCGCGCGTGCGCTGGTTGCACCGATTGCGGCGACGTGGCGGGAGGACGTCCGCGGCGCATTCGCCATCGGTACGTCGGGCACCGTCGAGTCGGTGCGCAACGTCTTGCTCGCGAACGGTTTCGACGCGGGACCGATCACGCGCGCCGGCGTCGCCGAACTCGAACGCGCGATCGTCGAGCGCCGGTGGGTGTCGGATCTCAGCGTGCCGGGGCTCGAACCCGAGCGCGTCGACATATTTCCCGCGGGCCTCGCGGCGGTGGCAACGGTGCTCGAAGCGCTCGACATCGAACGGATCGAATTCGTCGACGCATCGTTGCAGCACGGTTTGTTGTACGACCTCACCGCGCGGCGCAGCGCGGAGAACGTGCAACAGCGCACCGTCGATGGTTGGCAGCGACGCTTCGGGGTCGATCGCGCGCAAGCGGCGCGGGTTCGGCGATTGGCGCTCGAGTTGTTCGATGCCGCCGCGGACGACTGGGGTCTCGACGCAACGGAACATCGGCTGCTGTTGGGTTGGGCCGCCGATCTGCATGAGATCGGGCTGATCGTCTCGGCACGCCAACCGAACCGTCATGGCGCGTACCTGGTCGAGAACGGCGATTTGCCCGGGTTTACCGCCGACGAGCGTCGTGCGATCGCGTTGCTGATACGCAGCCATCGCGGCGGCTTTCCGGTATTTGCTTTCGCGTCGTTCGCCGCCCCGCTGGCGCAGTCGTTGAAACGTCTAGCCGTGCTGTTGCGCCTCGCGGTGATTTTCGAACGCACGCGGACCGATGTCGATTCGCCCGCCGTGACGATCGCCGTGGCCAACGACCGCATCGAGGTGACGATCAGCCGAACTTGGCTGACCGACCACGCACTGTCGCGCGCCGAACTCGATTGGGAGCGCGAGCGTCTGGCCGCGGCGGGCTTGATGTTGAACGTCGCGTCACGCTGAAGGTCAGCGTCGCGCGAGTGCCTGTGCCGCGCGCTTTGCGAAATACGTGAGCACACCGTCCGCGCCGGCGCGCTTGAAGCACAATAGCGATTCGAGGATCACCGCCTCGGCGAGCCAGCCGCGCTCGATCGCCCCCATGTGCATCGCATATTCGCCGCTGACCTGATAGGCGAACGTGGGTACCCCGAATTCGTCCTTCACGCGCCGCACGATGTCGAGATAGGGCAACCCCGGCTTCACCATCACCATGTCCGCGCCTTCGTCGAGGTCGAGGGCGATCTCGTGCAACGCTTCATCGCTGTTGCCCGGGTCCATTTGATACGTGAATTTGTTGGCTTTGCCGAGATTCGTCGCCGAACCGACGGCGTCGCGGAACGGTCCGTAGTACGACGACGCGTACTTCGCCGAGTACGCCATGATCTGTGTCAGCGGAAAGCCGTGCGCATCGAGTTCGGCTCGGATCGCTCCGACGCGGCCGTCCATCATGTCCGACGGAGCGATGACGTCCGAGCCCGCGGCCGCGCACACCTGCGCTTGTCGTCTGAGCGCGACGATCGTTTCGTCGTTCAACACGTAGCCGTCGGCGTCGATGAGCCCGTCTTGACCATGCGTCGTGTACGGGTCGAGCGCGGCGTCGGTCACCACGCCGAGTTCGGGCAACGCACTTTTCACTGCGCGGATCGCGCGCGGGATGAGGCCGTTCGGATTCCACGCTTCTGCCCCGTCGGGCGTCTTCAAGCTCGGATCGACTTTCGGGAAGAGCGCGATCGCCGGAATGCCGAGCGCGTGGACCTGTTCGCATTCGCGCACCAGTTCGTCGACGCTGTAGCGTTCGATGCCGGGCATCGAGTCGACGCGTTGCCGCGTCGCTTTGCCGTCGATGACGAACATCGGGTAGATCAAATCCGATGTGTCGAGGCGATGCTCGCGGACCAATCGCCGCGAGAATTCTGCGCGACGGTTTCGCCGCAGTCGCGTCGTTGGGAATTGTCGTGGCACGGCGGGCTCCGCTGGCGTTCGAAAGCGAGATGGTACTGCACGCACAAAGCGGCGCGGTATCGCGTACGCGTCGCAGTGATCGTAAGCAGACGGAGATCTCGAACGGAGTGTTGGCTACTCCGCGAGGAGGTCTTTGCGCAGCCGCTGCGCCGCTTGCTGGTACGGCGCCGGGTCGTTCAGCAACCGTGCGACGACCAGCGCCCCGTACAACGTGCTCAACAATTCGCGCGCGCGTCGCCGCGCGCGCTTCTCGCTCGCGCCCGTTTCGGCGAAGGCCTTGGTCAGTTGCCGCAGCCACTCGAGCGTCTGCAGTTGAATTTCGTCGCCGAACTTCGATCGTGCCGCGGTAGCGGTGAATTCGGCGACCAGGCAGTTACGCGCACCGTCGGCGCAGTAGCGCGAGAAGCCGTCGATGAACGCGATGAGCCGTTCGCGCCACGGACCGGGTCGGTCCAGCTGGCGAAAGGCGAATTCGTTCAATTCGGCGATCGCGCGATGCAACAGCACGTTCGCCATCTCGTCTTTGCCGCCCGGGAAATGGTGGTACAGGCTCGCTTTGCCGAGGCTGCACGCGCGCGACAACTCCGTCAGCGTCGCGCCTTCGTAGCCGCGCCGACGAAATACGTCGTCGAGGATCGCGATCAATTCGAGTTTGACGGCGGATTCGGACATGCGCCGCAGCATACCAAACCGATCTTGGCGCGCGGTCGAGAATTGATCAGACTGCACGACTCGACATCGTCAGACGTTACCGAAGCTACGGAGAGTCGCATGAAGTTCGGCATTTTCTACGAGCACCAACTACCGCGCCCTTGGACCGAAGGCGCCGAACAAAAGCTGTTCAACGACGCGTTGGAACAGGTCGAAGTCGCGGATCGACTCGGCATCGACTACGCGTGGGAAGTCGAACACCACTTCCTCGAAGAGTATTCGCACTCGTCCGCGCCGGAAGTGTTTCTCGCCGCGTGCGCGGCGCGGACGAAACGCATTCGCCTCGGCCAAGGTATTCGACAGGTCATTCCGCAGTACAACCATCCGGCGCGTACTGCCGAAGTGATCGCGACGCTCGATCTCGTGTCGAACGGCCGGGTCGATTTCGGGACCGGTGAATCGTCCGCGGTACTCGAGCTCGGCGGCTTCGGCATCACCGTCGAAGAGAAACGCAAGATCTACCTCGAGTCGACGGAGCAGGTCTGCAACATCCTCGCGATGGATCCGTATCCGGGCTATCACGGCAAGTACTTCAGCATGCCGTGCCGCAACCTCGTGCCGAAGCCGGTGCAGAAGCCGCACCCGCCGGTGTGGGTCGCGTGCTCGCAGCGCGAGACGATTCGGATGGCGGCGCGGCTCGGCATCGGGGCGCTGACGTTCGCCTTCGTCGATCCGTTAGAGGCCCGATCGTGGGTCGAGGAGTACTACAGCATCATCAAGAGCGACGAGTGCGTGCCGATCGGCCACGCGGTCAATGCAAACATCTGCATGGTGTCCAGCTTCTCGTGCCATCGCGACCGTGAAATCGCGGTGAAGCGCGGCTTGAAAGGCTTCGAATTCTTCGGCTATGCGCTCGGCAGCTTGTATGGCTTCGGCGCGCACAAGCCGGGCCGCACGAACCTGTGGAAGGAATTCGACGCGATCTTCGAAAAGCGCCACGCCGACATGCCGGGTATGGCGATGCAAGCGTTGTCGGGCGGTGCCGGCGGGATCGGCACGCCGGACGATCTGCGCAATCACTTGCGCAAGTTCGAGGACGCCGGCGTCGATCAGGTGACGTTCATCCAACAGGCGGGTATGAACCAGCACGAGCACATCTGCGAAGCCCTCGAACTCTTTGCGTCCGACGTGATGCCGGAATTCAAATCGCGCACCGCCGAGCGGGAACGGCGTAAGCAGCAGGAGCTGGCCCCGTACATCGAGGCGGCGATGAAACGCAAGGTGATGATGAAACCGCTCGCCGACGCCGACATTCCGGTGTTCCCGGCGCTTGGTCGGCGCATCGTCGAAGAGTCGCAGAACCAGCCGTCTATCTACGAGAAGCCGGCGGCCGGCTGATCGGCGCGCCGCGTCAGGAATCGCTCGTCGAAGCGCCGTTCATCGCATCGAGGCGCTCGTGCGCGTCGAGCCATTCGGCCTCGGCCGTTTCGAGCGCACGTTTGTGGTCCGCACGCCGGGCGATCACCTCTTGTAACAGCGCTGTCGACAACGCTTCGTAGGTCGCAGGGTCGGCGAGTTGCGCTTCGATCTCGGCGATCGCCGCCCCGAGCGACTCGATCTTCGCTTCGAGCTTCTTGACCGCGTTGCGCAGCGACTGGGTCTGCCGCCGCTGCTCGGCCGATGCTTGCCGCTGTTCGCGACGACTCGGCGCCGCGTTCGCTTGTGCCGGGACGACGCGCGCGCGGATGCGATCGGCGTAATGTTCGAGGTCGTCGTCGTACGGCTGCACGGTGCCGTCCGCGACCAGCCAGAATTCGTCGACGCAACGGCCGAGCAGATCGCGATCGTGCGACACGATCACCATCGCGCCCTCGTAGGCTTGCAGCGCGACCGACAACGCATGACGCATTTCGATGTCGAGGTGGTTCGTCGGTTCGTCGAGCATCAGGATCGCGGGTTGCTCCCACGCAATGAGCGCCAATACCAGCCGCGCTTTTTCGCCGCCCGAGAGGGTCGCGGTCGGTCGTAGTGCCATGTCGCCCGCGAAACCCCATCCGCCGAGGTAGGCGCGTCGGCGTTGATCGGTGGAGAGCGGCGTTCGCAGTCGCAGATGCGCGAGTGCGCCGAGTTGTGGGTCGAGCAGTTCGAGCTGGTGTTGGGCGAAGTATCCGACCGCGCTGTGCTGGCCGCGGTGCACGGCGCCGGCGAGCGGTGCGAGGTCGCCGGCGAGCGTGCGCATCAACGTGGTCTTGCCGGCGCCGTTCGCGCCGAGTACGCCGATGCGGGCGCCGGGCTCGAGGCGCAGCGAGTCGACCGAAAGAATCGGCGCGTCGGGGTAGCCGAGCGTGGCGCTGTCGACCTGCACGAGCATCGGCGACATCTGCGTGGGGTTCGGGAAGCTGAACTCGTACGGCGAGTCGACGTGGCCCGGCATCGCGACTTCGAGACGCTCGAGTGCCTTCAGTCGACTCTGGACCTGGCGCGCCTTGCTGGATTTCGCGCGGAAGCGATCGACGAACTTCATGATCTCGGCGGCCTTGCGCTCTTGCCGTCGGGCGAGGGCAACTTGATTCGCCAGGTTCTCGCCGCGCTGGCGCTCGAACGAGCTGTAGTTGCCGCGATACGTCGTCGCGCGACC
>DASRZO010000279.1:0-2201 GCA_035686405.1 Pseudomonadales bacterium
CGACGACGTCGGCGCGCGCACCGTGCGCGAGCAGCAGCTCGGCGACGGCGCCGAAGCCGCGCATCGCGGCGACGTGCAGCGGCGTGTTGCCGGTCGCCGCGACCACGTTCGGATCCGCGCCGCGCGCCAACAATTCGTGTAGGTGGTCGCGCCGATTCAACAACGCCGCGGCCCACACCGGCGACTCGCCGGTGACGCAACCGCACGTACCGTCGACGTGCGCACCCGCGTCGAGCAACAGCGTCAGCATGTCGCGATCATCGCGTTCGATCGCCGTGATCAGCGCGGTCGCCCGCGTCGCGAACGGCAATATGCCTTCGAACACCAACGCCGGATCCCAAGCCTGCTGCGCGTCGACGAGCTCCGGCGAGCGTTCCAGCAGGTCGCGCACACGCACGCGATCGCCGGCGCGCAACGCGATGAAAAACGCGATCTCGTCGGCGAAGGCGCGATTTCGAGACGGGCGAAGCTTGTCGATCGTTTCCTGCATGAGCCGGTCTCCTTGCTCACGGAGCCGCGCGCGAGCGCGGCGCAGTCGTCGCTTGATCGTCGACAGCGGCAGTTCGAGAAAGCACGCGAGTTCGGGCCCGGGCACGTCGGCGAAATAGTGCAGCGCGACGACCGCGCGCTCGCGCGACGGCAACCCTTCCACCGCCAAGCGCAGCCAGCGCGCGCGCTCGTCGTCGGCGAGACCTGCGACCGGATCGCACTCCGGACTCGGCACCTCCGACGCGGCGTCGATCGACGCGAGCCGCACGCGCCGGCGCCGCGTCACCCGATCGCAATGCTTGACGACGAGCGTGCGCAACCACGCCGGGAAGGCCGCCGCTTCGCGAAGCTGGCCGAGTTGCAGATACGCCTCGAGAAACGCTTCTTGCGACGCGTCGCGCGCGCTCTCGATTTCACCGAGCCAGCCGAACGCCGTCCCAACCGCCAGGTCCTGAAAACGCGCGACGAGTTCGGTGAACGCCGCCAAGTCGCCGCGGCGAGCCTGCTCGACGATCGTCACTTCATCGCGTTGCACAGCGCCCTTCCGCCGTCGTGGTCTACCGAACAAGACCCGATTCGATGACCCGCGGATACCGGCTGTCAAAAAAAGAATCGCTTACTACACGTGTCCCCGACCCAGCCGGGCGCAATCCCCGAGTGAACCCGGTGATGTCGCGCCGGCACGGCATCGTCGAGCGCGACTCCGCGCTGTGTCAGGCTCGAAGATTTGATTTGTCCGCCGCCGGCCTGCATCGTTCGTCGCGAACGAAACACGGACCGTGAAAACTCAGATGACGAACCCGAGACTCGAAGGCCGCGTTGCGATCATCACCGGCGGCGCGAGCGGCCTCGGCCGAGCGAGCGCTCGGCGTTTCGCCGAAGAAGGCGCGCACGTCGTGCTGGCGGACCTCAATCCGGAGCGCGGCGCCGAGGCGACGCGCGACATCGAAGCGAACTTCAATCGCCGCGCGATCTTCGTGCGCGCCGACGTCGGCCGCGAGGAAGACATCGACTCACTGGTGCGCAGAACCGCCGACGAGTTCGGCCGCATCGACGTCGTGCTCGCCGCGGCAGGGGTCTCGAACGCGAACTACGTCAGCGGCGAAGTGCGCGAGCGCTCGCCCGACCCGACGGCGAACCACCTGATCAAGAAATCGGCCGCCGATTGGGAGCGCGTGCTGAAGATCAACCTGACCGGCGTGATGCTCACCGACCGCGCAGTGGCGCGCTACATGATCGAGCACCGCATCAAAGGCAGCATCATCAACATCGCCTCGATCGCCGCGCGCGTACCGCTGCCCGGCGCCGCCGACTACAACGTGTCGAAAGCGGGCGTCGAAATGCTGACGAAAGTGCTCGCGATGGAGCTCGTCGAGCACGGCATCCGCGTCAACGCGATCGGCCCCGGCTTCATCGAGACGCCGATGACGAAAGGCATGCGCGACGATCCGGAAGGCCGCGCCCGCATCATGGCGATGACGCCGATGGGCCGGCTCGGCCAACCGATCGAGATCGCGAATACCGCCTTGTTCCTCGCGAGCGACGAGTCGTCGTATTTCACCGGACAAACCCTGTTTCCCGGCGGCGGCATGATCGTCTGAAACGCGGCGCGCGATCGGTTCCGCGAGACCGATAGTCGCCGCGGCAGGGGTCTCGAACGCGAACTACGTCAGCGGCGAAGTGCGCGAGCGCTCGCCCGACCCGACGGCGAA
>DASRZO010000280.1:0-2313 GCA_035686405.1 Pseudomonadales bacterium
GCGCATCGCACGCCAGAGACCGAAGAGGCTCACTGCCACCCACGCGGCCTCGACGACGAACGCCGACAGGTTGAAGTCGAACAGTAGCGAGATCGTGATCGAGCCGGCGCCGATCCCGTTCAGTGCCGAGTAAGCGAGCGATTTCGCATCGAGCCGGCCCGCTTGGAGCGCGAAGTACGTTCCCAGAATCATCAATACGCCGATGTTGCCGACGAGATCGTGCCAGGCATAGGCGCCCATCTGTGCGTTCCGGGGATCGTTGCGATGCCGCCGATGTTACTGGTCCGGCGTGCCGATCACACCGAACTCGACCGGCGTCTTCACGTAGAAGACGTGCACGTCTTCCTTTCTGAGGTAATCGAACAGACGTTCCGCTTCTTCTTCGGTTACAGCCATCACCACCTCCTGCGGCTGGTCGGCAAGTTCGAAGAAGTGGGCCGAGTGAATACGCCGATGCGCGCCGTAGCCTTCGCTGGCCGCGAAGACGGTGGCGCCGCGAATCCCTAGATCGCGCGCGGCGAACATCAGCCATTCCGCGAGCTGTTTGTGATGGTGACGGCGGTTTTGTTGCGTGAAGAACGTGATTTGGTAGCCCTTCATCGGAACCTCCTCAGGTGCGTACGAACAAACGCTACGACGCGGCGCGTACGTCTAGCGACTGTGCGAGTTCGAACGCAAATCACCGAACGACCATGACGGCTCGGTCGGCATGGCGAACCACGCGATCCGACACCGATCCGAGCAGCATACGCTTGATCTTTGAACGTCCGCGGTCCCCGACGACGATCAGATCGGCATCGAGTTGATCGGCGCGAGAGATGCGTTGCAGCATGCCCGGTGCGACGATCGCAGGCGACCGACAAGGGATCTGCGTGGTGGAAACCCAGCGCTCGCGCCACGGTCCAATTTGATGGACAGGCAAGGAGCGTGGAGCCATGAAATACCACACATGTCCGAAATGCGGTGAGCACTATGCGCGCTCCGACCTCGCGCGGTGGCAACACGTGTGTTCGTCGGAAGCGGAGCGATCCCAGTCGAGTTGGTTGCGCTATGCGAAGCGAGCGTTGGCGGCGCGCGATGCGACCGACGCGCTGCACGACGCGGAAGCGTTGTTCGACTTCGCGGCGCAACGGGCGAACGCTGGTTCGGCACGGCGCCTGAACACTTGATGTACGTCGGCGGTCGACCCATCGACGGCGCTCGGCCGAGTCTCGGCGATGCACGTCGCGCGCGCTGCGATGGTGCCGCTATCGCCGCGGCGCGAACGACGGCATGATCGGCACCTTCGTCTGCCGTTTCCAATGACGCCATGAAACCGCTGTTGCCGGCCTTCTCGCTGCGCGATACCGCTGCCGCCGATCGCTCGTTTCCGTCGGCAGCTGCGCGACCCGCGCTGATCGCGTTCGTCAAAGAGGACTGCCCGACGTGCGGCATCGTATTGCCGTTGCTCGATGCGTTCGCGCTGACGTATGGCGGCGGGATCGACGTATTTCTCATCGGCCAAACGCAAGAGGGCAATGCACGCTTGATGCAGCGTCATCGCCTCGCCAGCCCGCTGCTCGACGATTCGCGGCTGAAAGTGTCGTTCGCGTACGACATCGACATGGTGCCGGCGGTATTCGTCGCCGATCGCGACGGCCGCGAGATCGAACGGCGCATGGGATTCGATCGCGGCGAGTGGCAGACGGTGGACGCGTCGCTCGCGTTGCTCGCGGGGCGCGCGCGAGCGCCGATCGACTGGAACGCGCTACCCGAATGGCGTCCCGGCTGCGGTTCGCTGTCGGTCGACCCGCGCTATGCCGATCGCCTGCGCGCCGAGGCGGAGAACAGCCCGCTGCGCGCGCGCAAGATCGAGATCGCGCCGGACGACGACGAAGTCGAGTTCATGTTCGACCAGGGCTTCACCGACGGGTTGCCGGTGGTGCCACCGACGCCGGAACGCGTGATTCGCATGCTCGCCGGTACGCGCCGCGATCCGCAGAGCCTCGTCGCCGTCGTGCCGCCGAACATGGGCGAAGCGACGGTCGAGAAAGTCGCCATCAACGCGGTGATGGCGGGATGCAAGCCGGAATATCTGCCGGTCGTGATCGCCGCGCTCGAGGCGGTGTGCACCGACGCGTTCAACGTGCACGGCGTCATGGCGACGACGATGGGTGCGAGTCCGGTCGTCGTCGTCAACGGGCCGATCCGTCAGCGCATCGGCCTCAACATGAAGATCGGCGCGCTCGGACAAGGCACCCGGGCGAACGCGGCGATCGGGCGTGCGCTCAGGCTCGCGATCCGCAACATCGGCGGCGCGCGCCCCGGCGGCAC
>DASRZO010000281.1:0-5475 GCA_035686405.1 Pseudomonadales bacterium
GCGCAATGGTTCGGCCAGACGAAAGGGCTCGAGTGGCTGCAGGAAGTGTCGCTGGTGCTGTCGCCCGGCCAACCGCTGTACATCCTGCTGTTCGCCGGCGGCATCGTGTTCTTCTCGTTCTTCTATACCGCGATCGTGTTCGATCCGAAGGACGTCGCCGACAACCTGCAGCGCCAAGGCGCGTATCTGCCGGGCATCCGTCCAGGCTCGCACACGGCGAAGTACATCGACGACGTGATCACCCGGCTGACGACGTTCGGTGCGTTGTACGTGACGCTCGTGTGCCTGTTGCCCGAATTCATGATCGTGTTCTTCAAGGTCACGTTCCAACTCGGCGGCACGGCGCTGTTGATCGTCGTGGTGGTCGCGATGGATTTCATGGCGCAGGTCAACGCGCACCTGACCTCGAGCCAGTACGCGAAGCTGATGGAAAAATCGAATTTGAAAAACTACGGGCGCGGGCGCCGGTAAAGAAACGAGGCGCCGGTCGGCGATTCAGAGGATAGCGACGTGAAAGTCAGAGCATCGGTGAAGAAGATCTGCCGCAACTGCAAGGTGGTGCGGCGCAAAGGCGTCGTGCGGATCATTTGCACGGCAGAGGCGCGCCACAAGCAGCGTCAAGGCTGAGCGGCGGCGCATACGAGGACCATTGTTGTGTTCGAGGTCGATCAGTTGAACAGTGCCGGTTCACCCGCTAAACTGCGCGCCCTTTTTGCGCCGGGTTCGCGTGAACGCGTGTCGTGTTCTCTGTTTCCCGACACGGGCAGGTTTTACGGAGCTTAACTGAATGGCGCGAATCGCCGGAATCAACGTCCCAGACAACAAGCACGCGGTCATCTCGCTGACCTATATCTACGGTATCGGACGCACCACTGCGAAGCGCATCTGCGCCGCCGCGGGCGTGAATCCGAACGCGCGGATCCAGGATCTGTCCGAGGCCGATCTCGACGCGATTCGCGCCGAGATCAGCAAGATGACGGTGGAAGGCGACCTCCGCCGCGAAGTATCGATGAGCATCAAGCGATTGATGGACCTCGGCTGCTATCGCGGTATACGGCACCGCCGCGGGTTGCCGTTGCGCGGTCAACGCACGCGTACCAATGCCCGTACCCGTAAAGGTCCGCGGCGTCCGATCAGGAAAAATTGATGGCCACCAACGATCAAGCACAGCAGCAGCAACCCGCGCGCAAGAAGGCGAAACGCGTCGTCGTCGACGGTGTCGCGCACATTCAAGCGTCGTTCAACAACACGATGATCACGATCACCGACCGGCAGGGGAACGCGCTGTGCTGGGCGACTTCCGGCGCGACCGGCTTCCGCGGTTCGCGCAAGAGCACGCCGTTCGCTGCACAGGTCGCCGCCGAGCGCGTCGCGAATGCAGCGCAGGAATACGGCATGAAGAGCGTCGACGTTTACGTCAAAGGCCCTGGCCCGGGCCGCGAGTCGGCGGTGCGTTCGCTGAACGCCGCGGGTCTTCGAATCAACAGCATCGCCGACGTCACGCCGATTCCGCACAACGGCTGCCGGCCGCCGAAGAAGCGCCGCGTCTAAGGAGCAATCGATGGCCCGTTATCTTGGCCCCAAACTGAAGCTGTCGCGCCGCGAAGGAACCGACCTGTTCCTGAAGAGCGGCGTACGGCCGCTCGATTCGAAATGCAAAGCCGAGACCGTACCGGGTCAACACGGCGCGCGGCGCGCGCGCTTGTCGGACTACGCGGTGCAATTGCGCGAGAAGCAAAAGGTCCGTCGGCTGTACGGCATGCTCGAGCGTCAGTTCCGCAACTACTACGAAAAGGCGGAACGCGAGAAAGGCGCGACCGGCGAGAACCTGCTGCGCCACCTCGAAGCGCGCCTCGACAACGTCGTTTACCGCATGGGCTTCGGTTCGACGCGTGCGGAGTCGCGCCAACTCGTGACGCACAAGGCGATCATGGTCAACGGCAAGATCGTCAACATTCCGAGCTATCAAGTGGAGCCGGAAGACGTGATCTCGGTCCGCGAGAAAGCACGCGGCCAGTTGCGCATTCAAGCCGCGCTCGAACTCGCCGTGCAGCGCGGCTCGGTCGATTGGGTCGACGTCGATGCGACGAAGATGCAGGGCATCTTCAAACGCATCCCGGATCGCAGCGAATTGCCGAGCGAAATCAACGAAAACCTCATCGTCGAGTTGTACTCCAAGTAACACGCTTGATTAAGTAATGCTGACCGCCTGAAAGGCAGGAGAACGGATCAATGTCACAGTCGGTGAATGATTTCCTGACGCCCCGGCATATCGATGTACAGCTACTCGGACCCACGCGCGCGCGCGTGACCCTCGAGCCGCTGGAGCGCGGCTTCGGACATACGCTCGGCAACACGCTGCGGCGCATTCTGCTGTCGTCGATGCCCGGCTGCGCGATCACGGAAGTGCAGATCGACAACGTGCTGCACGAATACAGCGCGATGGAAGGTGTGCAGGAAGACGTGATCGACATTCTGCTGAACCTGAAAGGCGTCAGCGTGATGTTGCACAACGGCGACGAAGCGACGATCACGCTGTCGAAGAAGGGCGCAGGTCCGGTGACCGCCGGAGATTTCCAACTCACGCAAGACGTCGAGATCGTCAACCCGGAACACTTGATCTGCACCTTGAACGCGAACGGCGCGATCAAGATGGAGGTGAAGATCAACCGTGGCCGCGGCTACGAGCCGGCCGAGAACCGCGAAGAAGTCGAAGAGGAAGAATCGCGCGCGATCGGCGTGCTGCGCCTCGATGCGACGTTCAGCCCGATGCGCCGCGTGTCGTACACCGTCGAAAGCGCGCGCGTCGAACAACGCACGAACCTCGATAAGCTGATTCTCGATCTCGAAACGAACGGCACGATCGATCCGGAAGAAGCGATCAAGCGCGCGGCGACGATCCTGCAGCAACAGCTCGCGGTGTTCGTGCACATCGAGCACGACAACGAACCGGAGCTCGTCGAGAAACACGACGAGATCGACCCGATTCTGATGCGCCCGGTCGACGATCTGGAACTGACGGTGCGCTCGGCGAACTGTCTGAAGGCCGAGAACATCTACTACATCGGCGATCTGATCCAGCGCACCGAAGTAGAACTGTTGAAGACGCCGAACCTCGGCAAGAAATCGCTGACCGAGATCAAGGACGTGCTCGCGTCGCGCGGTCTGTCACTCGGCATGCGTCTCGAAAACTGGCCGCCGGCGGGACTGCGCGACGACAAAGTCGCCTGATTCAGCCGAACGCCGCGTCATAGGAACTCGACACCATGCGTCACCAGAAGAGCGGACGTCACTTCAACCGGCCGAGCGCCCACCGCGGCGCGATGCTGCGCAACCTGGCGATCTCGCTGTTCGAGCACGAGTTGATCAGAACGACGCTGCCGCGCGCTAAGGAGCTGCGGCGCGTCGCCGAACCGCTGATCACGATCGCGAAGGAGGACTCGGTGGCGCATCGTCGGTTGGTCTTCAACCGCACGCGCAGCGATGCGGTGGTCGGTAAGCTCTTCGACGAACTGGGTCCGCGCTACAAAGATCGGCCGGGCGGCTATACGCGAATTCTGAAGTGCGGCTATCGGGCCGGCGACAGCGCACCGATGGCGTACGTCGAGCTGGTCGATCGACCGGTCGTGGCCGAAGAAGCGGACGAGGACGCAGCGGCAGAATCGAAACGCTGAACGGCGCGCCGCGTCATTCGCGAAAAGCCGGATACGTCCGGCTTTTGCGTTTCTGAAGGTTCGATTCCCGAGGACAATTTCGCGCGTGCAACGTGCTATGGTTGCGCGCCATTCGGCGGCGCCGACGCGCCCACCCCACGGACTTCCCATGCGAGTCGTCGAGGAACTGCTTGCCATTCCCGGTCTACCGGGACCGGTCGCGCGCAGCTTCCGTTGCGAGCAATTGACCGAGCTGACGATGCCGGTCGCGCTCAGCATGATCGAAGGCGGCTTCGCGGCGGTCGTCGCGGCGAAGACGTTCGACGTGCCGCCGTGGCTGCTCGCGGTGATCTCCGCGTCGCCGATGTTCGGCAATTTGGCGAGCTTCTTTTGGAACCGCGTCGCGACGGCGCGCTCGAAGGTCGCGATGGTCGTGACGCTGCAGGCGCTCGTGCTCGCGTGCGTGTTCGCCGTCGCGTTCAGCCCGCGTTCGATGGTCGGCGCGACGGTTCTGGTCGGCGCGGTGATCCTCGGCCGTTTGTTGGTTGCGGGGGTCATCACCGCGCGCAGCGTGACGTGGAGCTTGAACTACGGCCGCAACCTGCGCGCGCGCGTCACGAGCCGTCTGCAGTTGATCTCGAGCTTCGTCACGGTGCTGACGACGAGCGTCGCCGGCATGGTCTTCGATGCGCACCCCGAGAACTACCGCATTTTGTACGCGGTCGGTGCGATCGTCGGCGCGATCGGCGTGTGGTCGTTTTCGCGGGTGACGGTGCAAGGCGAGTTGCGCCATCGCGTGCTCGAACGCAAAGGCGAAGAGCACGCCGATGGTCGCAACGGCTTCTTCCGCATCTTGAACGCCGATCGCCTGTATGCGCGTTATCAACTGCACCAGTTCACGTCCGGCGTTGCGGCGATGATGCTCGAGCCGGCGCTGGTGTATCTCGTCTCGAAACAACTCGGCGCGAGCTATTTCGTCAGCATCGGCATCGTGATGATCATTCCGTTCGCGATGAACGTGCTCACGCTGCCGCTGTGGGGTCGCTATCTGGATCGCGTGCACGTGGCCGAATTTCGCGCGCGCCAGAACGCACTGTGGACGTTCGGCGTGCTGGTGATGTTCTGGGGCGCCTTGACCGGCTCGTTGGCGTGGCTCGCCGCCGGTCGTGTCATCAACGGCATCGTCGGCGGCGGCGGTTCGCTGGCGTGGCAGCTCGGCCACAACGACTTCGCGCCGCGCGATCAGCTCGCGGCGTACATGGGCATCCACGTGACGCTGACCGGAGTGCGCGGCGCGTTCGCGCCGTTCCTCGGTATGGCGCTGTATCTCGGTTGGCAGGCCGGCGATGTGTTGCCGGGGCTGGAAGGGCTCGGGCCGTACTTGTTCGTGCTGTCCGCCGGGCTCGGGGTATTCGCATGGCGCGGTTTCAACCGCTTGCGCTACGACGTGCGCGACGCGCCCGGCCACGCCGACATTGTCGGCGGCCATCGGCGCGCGTAGCGCGTGCATGCGGGAGCGCCCGAACGATGCATCGATCGTCGCGACGCATAGAATGCCGGCCATGAACGCCGTGAAGCCGCTCTTCGGCTACCGCAAATATTGGGCGCATCGCTTCGGCATTGCGCCGTTCTTGCCGACCACGCGCGACGAGATGGACGCGCTCGGCTGGGATTCGTGCGACGTCGTGATCGTCACCGGTGACGCGTACATCGATCACCCCAGTTTCGGGATGGCGATCATCGGCCGAATGCTCGAGGCGCAGGGGTTTCGCGTCGGCATCGTCGCGCAGCCGGACTGGCACAGCGCCGACGACTTCGCGCG
>DASRZO010000282.1:0-10056 GCA_035686405.1 Pseudomonadales bacterium
GAGAATCGCCGCATCGTGCTCGACGGCCTCACGAAGGAACTCGGCGCGTACCCCGATCACTTCAAGTGGACGCACCCCGAAGCGGGCTTTTTCACGGTGTTCACGTTCCTGAATCCGCGCGTGTCGACGGACGATGCGTTCATCGCGAAGCTCGTTTCGCAATACGGCGTCGTGGCCATACCGATGTACGACTTCTATCCGCTCGATGCGCGCAAGCGCAATCCGCGCGCGGGCTTCGATCAGCTGCGATTGTCCTTCTGCTTCAGCGAAAGCACGGGCGAACAGCGTCGCACCGATCTACGCGAAGCCGTCGCCGCTTTCGCGCGCGCGGCGCGGATCGAATCCGGCATCGAAAAATAACCCCGCGATGGTCGCATCGAGCGGACGAGGTTGAGGTGCTTCGCGTTTGCGTCTTCAGCGGTTCGAGCACCGGCACGAACGTGCAGCATCGACACACGACCATCGCGCTCGCGCGGGCGCTCGCCACGCGCGGTCTCGAACTGGTCTACGGCGGCGGTTGCGTCGGCCTGATGGGCGTGCTCGCCGACGCGATGCTCGCGGCCGGCGGGCGCGTGATCGGCGTCATTCCACGAACGTTGATGCAGCGCGAAGTCGGTCATCGCGGCCTCACCGAGCTCAGAATCGTCGACTCGATGCACGAGCGCAAAGCCGAAATGGTCGCGCTGTCGGACGGTTTCATCGCGTTGCCCGGCGGGTTCGGCACGCTCGACGAGATGTTCGAAGTGCTGACCTGGGCGCAACTCGGCGTGCACGCGCACCCGTGCGGCGTGTTGAACAGCGACGGCTTCTTCGACGCGCTCTTCGCGTATCTCGACCGCGCGGTCGCCGAGGGTTTCGTGCGCGCTGAACATCGCGCGATGTGGATGGCGGACGACGATCCGGAACGGCTGCTCGATCGATTCGCGGAATATCGGCCGCCGGCGATCGAGAAATGGCTACCGAGCGATCGACGCGCATGAGCGATATCGCGGGCGAACCGATCTTGGTCGTGACCACCGGCGGCACGATCGACAAGGTCTACTTCGATGCCAAGAGCGAGTTCGAAGTCGGCCGCTCGATGGTCGGCGATCTGTTGCGCGAAGCGCAGGTGCACGCGCCGTACGAGACGCTCGAAGTGCTGCGCAAGGACAGCCTCGATCTCACGGCGGCGGACCGCGAGCTGATTCGGCGCTCGATCGCGGCGAAGCCGCACCGTCGCGTGGTCGTCACGCACGGCACCGACACGATGACGGAAACCGCGCGCGCACTCGTCGCGATCGGCGACAAGACGATCGTGCTGACAGGCGCGTTATCGCCGGCGCGCTTCGCGAACACCGACGCGGCATTCAACGTCGGCATGGCGTTCGCGGCGGCTCAGACGTTGCCGGCGGGCGTGTACATCGCGATGAACGGTCGCGTCTTCGACGCGCGACGCGTGCGCAAAGATCGCGCGACCAATCGATTCGTGGATGACTAGCCGGTGCGGGACGAAGCGACCCGTTGCACGCCCAGGCGCTACGGGACCAACTTGAAATCGACCTTCTGCTTCACGCCCGCTGTCGCGACGGGTTTGCCGTCGACGAGGTGCGGCGTGAAGCGCCAGCCGCGAATGGCGGCCAGGGCGGGTTCGCCGAACGCGTCGCTGCCTTGCGTGGACACGAGCTTCGGATCACTGACGGTGCCGTCGGCATCGATCGTGAACTCGACGATCGCGTAGCCTTCGAGCCCCTTCGCGTCCTTCGGATAGTCCGGGTCCTTCTTGTACAACGGCACCGGCACGCTCGAGCCGTCCCACGGCTGTGTTTTCGCGAGCGCGAGCACGTGCGGTGTCGCGCGCGCCGGGTCTGAAAGCTGTTGATATGCAACGACCAGCAACGCGTGCGCGGCTTGGCCGAGCGGATTCGGTTGCGATTCGTGTCCTGCGAGCGCGGTGATCACATCGTTGAGATACGGTTCCGCCGCGCGCGGCTTTTGATTCGCGAGTTGGTATTTGCCTTCCCAAAACGAAGCCATCAGCAACCGTGAATCGTCCGGTTTCAGTTGCTTGCGATATTGCATGTACGCGGCGGCCAGGTAGCGGTCGGACTCGTCGACGGCGCCGTCGCGCAATAGGTGGATGCCGGCTTCGAGGTTCAAGCGCGCCAGCAGAAGATCGTCAGGCCCGACGTGTAGGCGTGCGATCGTCAGCGCCTGATCGTAGAACTGCGACTTCTCTTTCGCGTTCCACCCGCCGGCTGCGTTGCCGCGTGCCATCAGCGGATCGATGAGCTCACGGCCCGTGTCGCCGTAGACGCGCTTGTACAACACGATCGCCTTGTCGAGTGTTTCGATCGCGTCTTTGCGGCGGCCGGCCTTGTCGAGCAGGTCGCCGAGGTTGAGCGCGAGCGCGGCGGTGTTGGCGTGATCGTCGCCGTAGATCTGCTCGCCGAGTTCGAAGGCCTTCTGTGCGTACGGCAGGGCTGCGTCGGTGTTGCCGTCGGCCGAGAGCTTTTGATACGTGTGATACGCCTCGGCAAACTCGGCACGCTGTTCCGGCGTCACCGGTGCGGCGGCAGGCGCGGGTGTGGACTCGGCGACGGCTGCGCTCGAAAGCAGCAGGCCGAATGCATACAGCGCTGTGCGAATCGTCATGGTTGGATCGAGCCCTCGGCTCCGTCTCGCGTGAGGTGCGTAGTGTATTGATCGGTGTAGACTCCGGTCGAGGCGGCTGGAGAGAGAACACCGATGAGCTATGACTTGGTCATCAAGAACGGGATGGTGATCGATGGTTCGGGCGCGCCGCGCTATCGCGCCGACGTTGCCGTGCAGAACGGTCGCATCGCGGCGATCGGCCGCATCGACGGCAAAGCGAAACGCACCATCGACGCCGACGGTCACGTCGTCACACCGGGCTTCGTCGACGGCCACACCCACATGGACGCGCAGGTGTTCTGGGATCCGATCGGATCGTGCTCGTGCTACCACGGCGTCACGACCGTCGTGATGGGCAACTGCGGTTTCACGCTCGCGCCGTGCAAAGCGCAGGACGCCGACTTGGTCTTCCGCAATTTGGAGCGGGCCGAAGACCTCTCGCGCGATTCGATGCTCGCCGGCATCAAGTGGAGCTGGGAGACGTTCCCGCAGTTTCTCGACACCGTCGACAAGTTGCCGAAAGGCATCAACTACGCCGGTTACATGGGCCACTCGGCGTTGCGCACGTACGTGATGGGCGAGCGCGCGTTCAGCGAAGCCGCGAACGATCAGGACCTCGAACGCATGTGCTCGCTGACGCAAGAGGCGCTGAAAGCCGGCGCGATCGGTTTTTCGACGTCGCGTACGCTGAACCACATCACCGCCGACGAGCGGCCGGTCGCGAGCCGTTTGGCCGACTGGAACGAGGTGCGCGCGATCGTCAACGCCATGGGCGAAATGAACGCCGGCATCTTCGAGATCGCCGGCGAAGCGCCCGGTCGCGAACCGCAGCGGCAACGCGAGTATTTCGATCGGCTGAAGAATCTCGCCGTCGAATCCGGCGTGCCGATCACGTTCGGCATGTTCTCGATTCGCGTTGCGCCGAATTTCTGGCGGCCGTACTACGACCTCGCCAACGAGACCGCAAAGGCGGGCGGACGCATGACGATTCAAGCGCACTCGCGTGCGCTCAACGTGCTGTTGTCGTTCGAAGCGCACACGCCGTTCGACAAGTGGGACGTGTGGAAGGACATCCGCAGCCTGCCGCTCGCCGAGCAGAAGGCGAAGCTGCGCGACCCGGCGATCAAACGCGCGCTCGTCGACGTCGCGAAGGCCCCGTACAAAGGGCCGCGCATCGTCGGTGCGGAGGCGCGGCCGCCGGACTGGGATTGGGTGTTCTTGATGGATTCGATGTCGAGCAATCAACGCCGCATGTCCGACGTCGCGCGTGAACGCGGCGTGCATCCGGCCGAGGCGATGATCGACATCGCGCTCGAGCACGACTTCAAGGTGTTCTTCCGCCAGCCGATCGCGAACGAGAACCAGGACGACGTGCTCGAGATGATGAAGCACCCCCGCTCGGTCGTGACCTTCTCCGATTCCGGCGCGCACGTCGCGCAGATCATGGACAGTTCGCTGCAGACGCACCTGCTGTCGTATTGGGTGCGCGAACGGCAAGCGTTCTCGCTCGAAGAAGCGGTGCGGTTGATCACGTTCGACACGGCTTCGATGTGGGGTCTGCACGATCGCGGGCTGTTGCGCGTCGGCATGGCCGGCGACTTCGCAATCTTCGATCCGGACACGATCGCGGCGCGGATGCCGACGGTCGAACACGACCTGCCGGCCGGAGCGAAGCGCCTGAAGCAGACGGCCGACGGCATGCTCGCGACCGTGGTCGGCGGTCAGGTATTGCTCGAGAACAACGAACACACAGGGGCGCTGCCCGGCAAGCTCATTCGCGGACCGCTCGCGGCCGCACGTTGAACGAGGGAATGCGATGACGACATACGATTTGGTGATTCGCGGCGGAGACGTGGTCGACGGCACCGGCGCGGCGACGCGACGCGCGGATGTCGCGATCGACTCGGGCTCGATCGTCGCGGTCGGAAAGGTCGACGGTCGCGGCCGGCAAGAACTATCGGCGGACGGCGCAATCGTCACGCCCGGCTTCGTCGACATCCACACGCACTATGACGGTCAATCGACCTGGTCGAATCGGATGTCGCCGTCGAATCACCACGGCGTCACGACGGTCGTCATGGGCAACTGCGGCGTCGGCTTCGCGCCGGTGAGGCGCGCCGACCACGATCTCTTGATCGAGTTGATGGAAGGCGTGGAAGACATCCCGGGCGCCGCGCTGCACGAAGGTTTGTCGTGGGAGTGGGAGTCGTTCCCCGACTATCTCGACTATTTGTCGAAGCGTCGGTTCGACATGGACATCGCCGCGCAACTGCCGCATGCGGCGCTGCGCGTGTACGTGATGGGCGAACGTGGTGCCAATCGCGAGCCCGCGACGCCGGCCGACATCGCGGCGATGCGCACGCTCGCGCGCGAAGCGGCGGGTGCCGGCGCGATCGGATTCTCGACGTCGCGCACGCTGAACCATCGCAGCTCGAAAGGCGCACCTACGCCGTCGTTGACCGCGGAAGTCGACGAACTCGTCGGCATCGCGCTCGGCCTCAAAGAGGCGAATCACGGCGTACTGGAGTTGATCTCCGACTTCGGCGATCTGGACGAGGAGTTCGGTATCGTCGAGCGGATGTCCGCAGAGAGCGGTCGCCCCATCTCGATCTCGTTGGCGCAAGGGTTGTCGCCGAACGGTTGGCGCAAGATTCTCGGCCGCATCGAGAAGAACGTCGGCGCCGGGCGAGTGATGCGCGGACAGGTCGCACCGCGGCCGATCGGCATCGTGCTCGGACTCTCGACGACCCTGAACCCGCTACTGATGCGGCCGTCGTACATGGAAATCGCGAAGCTGCCGCTCGCGGAGCGTATTGCGAAGCTGAAAGATCCGGCGTTGAAAGCGAAGATCCTGGCCGAAGAACCGGCCGCATCGTTCGAACGCATGAAACGCCTCATCGGCGACTTCGACCGTATTTGGCTGATGAGCGATCCGCCGGACTACGAGCCGGCACCGCAGGATGCGATCGGGCCGCGTGCGCGCGCGCTCGGTCGCGCGCCGCTCGAATACACGTACGATCTGCTGCTCGAACGCAACGGCCGCCAATTGCTGTTCACGCCGTTCGCGAACTACGCCGAGTTCAACCTCGATTGCTGTCGCGAGATGATTCTCTCCAACGACTGCGTGATGGGGCTCGGCGACGGCGGTGCGCACGTCGGGACGATCTGCGACGCGAGCTTCACGACGTATCTGTTGGCGCATTGGGGCCGCGACCGCACGCGCGGCGAACGCATCGATCTGCCGACGCTGGTGAAGCGCCAGACGCGCGACACGGCACGCGCAGTAAATCTGTTGGACCGCGGCACGATCGAGGTCGGCAAGAAGGCGGACATCAACGTCATCGATTTCGCGAACCTGCGTGTCCGCGCGCCGGAAATGGTGAAAGACCTACCGGCCGGCGGTTCGCGCCTCGAGCAGCGCGCCGACGGTTATCTCGCGACGATCGTCAATGGTGAGGTCACCTATCGCAACGGCGAAGCGACCGACGCGTTGCCGGGTCGACTCGTTCGCTGACGGCCGAGTAGAACCGTTGGCGCCGGACCGCCCCGACGGTTGCCGTTCAAGTCAACGCGCCCGTAGCTCAGTTGGATAGAGCACCTGGCTTCGAACCAGGTGGCCGGGGGTTCGAGTCCCTCCGGGCGCGCCAATCACTCCGTTGGAAACGCCGGTTGAATCGCCGACGTAGGTCTCACCCCGTGAATGATATTGCGATGCTTGAAGTTGCGCGTCCGGAGCGCTTGGCGCATGAACGCCTTCCGCGGTTGGTTTGATCCGAAACCACGCGGCATAAAGCGCAGGCAGGAATAGCAGGATCAATACTGTGCCCACCGCTGTCCCGCCGATCAGCGCGTAAGCCATCGATCCCCAGAAAACGGAGTGTGTGAGGGGGATGAAGGCCAGTACGGCGGCAAGCGCGGTCAACAACACCGGCCGTGTGCGTTGGACCGTGGCCTCGATCACGGCGTGATAGTCGTCGAGGCCGGCCGCACGGTTGTCCTTGATCTGTTGGGTGAGGATCAGCGTGTTGCGCATCAGGATGCCGGCCAGTCCGATCAGACCCAGGATGGCGTTGAATCCGAACGGCTGGTTGAAGGCGAGCAACATCGGTACCACACCGACGAGCCCGAGCGGAGCCGTCAGCACCACCATGGCCATCGTTGAAAACGATCGCACCTGCAGCATGATGACGATCAACGTGATCGCGATCATGGCCGGGAAGACCTGACCCAACGCGGCGTTGGCCTGTGCCGACTCCTCGATCGCACCACCCATTTCGATGCGATAGCCGACCGGCAGGGACGCGATCAGCGGCTGAAGGGCTTTCATGACCTGTTTGGAGACCTCCGGCGGCTGGGTGCCCTCGCTGACGTCCGAGCGGATCGTGATCGTCGCAATGCGATCGCGGCGCTTCAGCAGCGGCTCTTCCAGGCGCACTTCCGAATGGCCGATCTGATCGAGCGGTATCGCGCGGCCGTCCCGGCTCGTGAGCGAGAAATCGCCTAGGTGCGTCGGATCCAGTCGCTCGTTGCCGGCGCTGCGCGCGACGATGGGGACGTTGCGGATGTCCTCGCGCAGCTGCGTGATCGGGATACCGGTGAGCAGGAACTGAATCTGCTGCGCCACCTGCGCCGGCGAAAGGCCGATGAGATTCAGTCGATCCTGATCCGGGACGAAGCGCACGACCGGCGTGCGATCACCCCAATCGCGGTTGGCCTCCCGGACGTCGGGGACGTTGCGCATGACGCCGAGCGCCTGCTCGGAGATGCCGTACAGTTGCGCGGGATCGGGGCCCATGACGCGGAACTCGACCGGGAACGGCGTGGGTGGGCCGAACACGAACTGGGTTACGTGCACGAAGGCCTCGGGCGCGAGCCCATCGGACACCGCGGTGCGGAGACGATGCTTCAACGTTTCGCGGGTGTCGGCGTTCGGAGTCAGCACGACGATCTTGGCGAACGCGGAATCAGGCAGTTCCGGTGCCATCGAGAAGAAGAAGCGGGGCGCGCCCTGACCGATGTAGCTCGTGACGATCTTGCTCTCGGGTTGACTGCTCAGCCAACGCTCGATCTTCTCGACCGTCGCGGTCGTCGTCTCGATGCTGGTGCCTTCCGGCAAGCGGACCTCCACCAGAACTTCCGGGCGATCGGACGTGGGAAAGAACTGCTGCTTGAGCGCACCCATGCCGACGCCGGACAGCGCGAAGACGATGCCGACGATGCCGCAGGTTGCGAACTTGTGGCGTACGGCAAAGGCGATGAGCCTCCGCAGGCGTAGATAGTTCGGTGTGTCGTAGATCGCGTCGTGACCGCCCTCGACTGCTTTGATCTCAGGCAACAGCTTCACGCCGAGATAAGGCGTGAAGACCACCGCGACGATCCACGACACGATGAGCGCGAAGCCGACCACCCAGAAAATGTTGCCGGCGTATTCGCCGGCGGTCGAACGCGCGAAACCGACCGGCAGGAATCCGGCGATCGTCACGAGTGTTCCGGAGAGCATCGGCGCCGCCGTGTGACTCCACGCATAGGCGGCCGCCGCGACGCGGTCCATACCTTCCTGCATTTTCACCACCATCACCTCGATGGCGATGATCGCGTCGTCTACGAGGAGCCCGAGCGCGAGGATGAGCGCCCCGAGCGTGATGCGATCGAAGAACCGGTCGGTCTGCAACATGATGAGGAACACGACGGCAAGCGTCAGCGGGACGGCCGCTGCCACGACGATGCCCACGCGCCAGCCGAGACTGATCAGGCTCACCAGCAGGACCACGCCGAGCGCCATCGCGAACTTCACCATGAACTCGTCGACCGCTGCGGTGATGTTGACGGCCTGATCGCTCACCTTTTCCAGCGTCATCCCGAGCGGCAGGGTCTTCGCGATGTCTGCCGTTCGGCTTTCCAGCGCCTTGCCGAGGGCAAGACCGTCCCAGCGCTCCTGCATGACGGCCCCGAGCATGACGACGGGCTCACCCTGATGCCGGATGAGGTAAGTCGGGGGATCTGCGTAGCCGCGGCGGACCTCGGCGATGTCGGAGAGTTTCAGCGTCCGCCCCCCGGCGACGAGCGGAGTGTCGGCGATTGCTTGGACATCGTCATACGCGCCGTCGACTCGGATGAAGACCCGCGGCCCGCGAGTGTCGATCGAGCCGGCCGGTGTCACGGTGTTCTGTCGCTGCAAGGCGGCAACGATGTCTTGCGGCGACACGCCGAGCGTTGCCAGCTTGGGGTAGGAAAACTCGACGAATATCTGTTCGGGACGTTCACCGAAAATGTTGATCTTCTTGACGCCGGGCACGTGCAGCAGGTCCTGACGGATCGCCTCGGCCTGCCGCACCAGTTCGCGCATCGGCATACCCTTCGCCTCGAGGGCATACAGGGCAAAGCTCACGTCCGAGTATTCGTCGTTGACGAACGGGCCGAGCACGCCGGACGGCAGGTTCCGCGCTTCGTCCGCGAGCTTCTTGCGCGCTTGGTAGAACTCGTCCTGCACGACCGAAGGCGGCGTACTGTTCTTCAGCGTGACCGTCATGTACGCGTAACCCGGTCGAGTCGTCGTCTCCACCCGGTCGTACCAGTTCAGCTCCTGAAGGCGCTTCTCCAACGGCTCTGCGACGAGGTCCTGCATCTCGCGCGGTGTCGCACCGGGCCAAGCCGTCGTCACCGTCAGATTCTTGAGGGTGAAAGCCGGATCCTCCGCGCGCCCGAGCATGACGAACGCGTAAGCGCCGGCAGCCAACAGCAAAAGGATGAAGAACAGCGTGACGGCACGCTCGCGAACGGCGATTGCCGAAAGATTGAATCGCATCAGACGCCGCCGCTGCCCGAACCGGTCCTCACGCGAGCGCCTTCGTGCAGCAGGTGAGCGCCGAGTGCGACGATCGGATCAGTTGCGCGCAATCCGGAGATCACTGCGGTTTCGCTGGTGACGCGCACGAGCGCGACGGGTTGAAAGTGCACGGTCGAGTTCGCGGCGTCGAAGACCCACACGCCGACCCGGCGGCCGTCGTCGAGCACCGCGCCCAACGGCACTTGAAGTTCCGGCGCAGTGACCTCGCCGGCAAGCCGAATCGTGACCGTCGCGCCGAGCGGTGCTGCCGCGGCCTCGTCGTCGAGGACGTAGCGGGCCTCATAGGTACGTGTCTGCGCATCGGCGGAGTCCGACAATTGCCGCAGATGTGCCGGATAGCGGCGTCCATCGCCCGCGTACAAACTGGCTTCCGCCATCGAGCCGATCGCCGGTCGGATCGTTTCCGGAAGTGCCACCACCGCCTCGCGCGGGCCGGCCTGCGCAAGCCGAACCACGGTCTGGCCGGCCGCGACGACCTGACCCAGCTCGCCCAGCGTCTGGATCACGGTTCCATCCGCATCCGCCTCGAGGACCGAATACTTCGCCTGATTCTCGGCGACGCGTGCTTCGGCTTCGGC
>DASRZO010000283.1:0-7817 GCA_035686405.1 Pseudomonadales bacterium
CAGCTCCGCTTCGGCGAACTCGACGATCAGAATCGCGTTCTTCGCCGACAGGCCCATCGTCGCGAGCAAGCCGACCTGAAAGTAGATGTCGTTGTAGAGGCCGCGCAGCGTCGCCGCGAGCACCGCGCCGATGATGCCGAGCGGCACGACCAGCATCACCGCCACCGGCACCGACCAGCTTTCGTACAACGCGGCGAGACACAGGAACACGACCAACAGCGAGACGGCATACAGCGCGGGTGCCTGCGAACCGGACAACCGCTCCTGGTACGACGCGCCGGTCCATTCGTTGCCGAAGCCCTTCGGCAACTGCGCGACCAGGCGTTCCATCTCGTTCATTGCTTCGCCGGTGCTGTAGCCGGGGGCGGGTTGGCCTTGAATGTCGATCGACGGCCGGCCGTTGTAGCGCTCGAGGCGCGCCGGCCCTTGGATCCAGCGCCAACTCATGAACGACGAGAACGGCGCCATCGTTCCCGATGCCGAGCGTACGTACCAATGACTCAGGTCCTCCGGCGCCATGCGGAACGGCGCGTCGCCCTGCATGTACACGCGCTTCACGCGACCGCGGTCGATGAAGTCGTTGATGTACGTACCGCCCCACGCCGCCGACAGCGTCGTGTTGATGTCGGCGATCGAGACGCCGAGCGCGTTCGCCTTCGCCTGGTCGACGTCGACGTGCAGCTGCGGCGTGTCGTCGAGACCGTTCGGCCGCACTTGCGCGAGGATCGGACTCTTGCGCGCGAGATCGACCAATTGATTGCGCGCGGCCATCAGCGCGTCGTGGCCCATGTCGCCGCGATCTTCGAGCTGCATTTCGAAGCCGGTCGAGTTGCCGAGCTCGCGAATCGGCGCCGGTACCAGCGCGAAGATCTGCGCGTCGTTGATTTTCGAGAACGTCCGCATGGCGCGGCCGACGATCGCTTCGGCACTGTTCTGTTTGCCGGGCCGCTTGTCCCAGTCCTTCAAGTTCACGAACGCTTGCCCCGCGTTCTGGCCCTGACCGGCGAAGCTGAAACCGGCGACGATGAACACCGAGAAGACGTTGTCCTTCTCGTCGACGAGATAGAACTTCTCGACCTGCTTCGCGACCTCGAGCGTGCGCGACTGTACGGCGCCGGTCGGCAGCTGGATCGGCGTGAAGAGACCGCCTTGGTCTTCCTGCGGCAAGAAGCCCGTCGGCAAGCGCCACAACAGGAACGCCATCAATGCGACGATCACCGCGTAGAAGAGCATCATCGATTTGCGCAGCGACAAGATCCGCGTCACCGCGCCGAAGTAGCGCTCGCGGCTCGTCTCGAAAACCTGATTGAACCTCGTGAAGAACCAGCCGTGCAGTTCCGCGCGGCCTTCGGGAATCGGCTTCAATAGCGTCGCGCACAACGCCGGCGTCAGCACCAACGCGACGAAGATCGACAGCGCCATCGCCGAGACGATCGTCACCGAGAACTGCCGGTAGATGACGCCGGTCGAACCGCCGAAGAACGCCATCGGTACGAACACCGCGGAGAGCACCAGCGCGATCGCGATCAACGCGCCGGTGATCTGGTCCATCGACTTGCGCGTTGCCTCGCGCGGCGACAGACGTTCCTCGCGCATCACGCGCTCGACGTTCTCGATGACGACGATCGCGTCGTCGACGAGCAAGCCGATCGACAACACCAACGCGAACAGCGTCAGCGTGTTGATCGTGTAGCCGAAGACCGCGAGCGCGCCGAATGTCCCGAGCAGGACCACTGGCACCGCGATGCCCGGAATCAGCGTCGTGCGCCAGTTCTGCAGGAACACGAACATCACGAAGATGACGAGGCCGATCGCCTCGAACAGCGTCCAGATCACTTGTTGGATCGACAGCCGAATGAAGCGCGTGTTGTCGACCGGGAACGCCAGCGCCATCCCTTCCGGCAACGACGCGGCGAGCTCGGTCGCGCGCGCCTTCACCGCGTCGATCGTGACGAGCGTGTTTGCGCCGGGCGCGAGGCGCACCGTCATGCCGGCGGCGGGGCGGCCGTTCAAGCGGTTCTTCACCTGATAGCTGTCGGCGCCGATCTCGACGCGAGCGACGTCGGAGAGATGCACGACCGCGCCGCCCGGCGAACTCTTCAGGATGATGTCGCGAAACTGCTGCGGCGTTTGCAGCCGGCTCTGCGACGTGACGGTGGCGTTCAGCTGCTGTTCCGCGGTCGCCGGTTGCTGGCCGATTTCGCCGGCGGAGACCTGCGTGTTCTGCGCCCGCACCGCGGCTTGCACGTCGCCGGGCGTCAGGTTGTACGAGACGAGCTTGTACGGATCGAGCCAGATGCGCATCGCGTACGGCGAACCGAACACCTGCACGTCGCCGACCCCGGGCACGCGCGAGATCGGGTCTTGCAGCCGGCTCGCGAGATAGTCGGAGATGTCGACGTTGGTGTAGCGGTCCATCGTGTCGTAGAGACCCACGATCAGCTGGAAGCTCGTCTGCGACTTCGCGACCGTGACGCCTTGTTGGACGACCTCCTGCGGCAGCCGCGAGATGGCCTGTTGGACTTTGTTCTGAACCTGCACCTGCGCGATGTCGGGGTTCATACCCGGCGCGAACGTCACGACGATCTGTACCTGGCCGTTCGAGCTGCTGGTCGAGGCGAAATACAGCAGGTTGTCGATGCCGGTGAGTTGCTGCTCGATGACCTGCGTCACCGAGTTCTGCGCGGTCTCGGCCGAGGCGCCGGGATACGTCGTCTGGATGGTGACCGCCGGCGGCGCGATGCTCGGATATTGCTCGACCGGCAAGCGCAGCAGCGAGATCGCGCCGGCGAGCGCGATGAACATCGCGATCACCCACGCGAAGATCGGCCGGTCGATGAAGAAGCGTGACAGCATCGGTTCAGTTCACTTCGCGCGCGACGCTCTCGCGCGCAGCGTCGGTTCGACTCTCACTTCGCCGCCGTCGCCGGCGCGGCGCTCGGCGCCTCGCGCCCGGTGAAGGCGACCGCGTTCGCCTTCTCGCCGGCGCGGGCGTACTGCAGACCTTCGACGATCACCCGATCCCCGGGTTCGATGCCGCTCTTGACGAGCCAGTTCGAACCCACGGTCTGTGCGACCTCGAGCATGCGCCGCTGCACGACGCCGTTGGTGTCGACGATCAACGCCGTCGCGTTGCCCTTCTCGTCGCGGCTGACGCCGCGCTGCGGTACCAAGAGCGCGGCCGGTTCGACGCCTTCGACGATCGTCGCGCGGACGAACATCCCCGGCAGCAGCACGCCGTCGGGGTTCGGGAACTGCGCGCGCAGCGTCAGCGATCCGGTCGTCGGGTCGACCGCGACCTCACGGAACTTGAGCACGCCTTCGAGCGGATAGCGGGTGCCGTCTTCGAGCGCGAGCGTCACCGCCGCGGTGTCGACGCTCTGGCCCGCGCCTTGGCTCGCGGCGAGCGCCTGGCGCAACCGCAAGAGTTCGCTGCTCGACTGATTCATGTCGACGTAGATCGGGTCGAGCGTCTGAATGGTCGCGAGCGTTTGCGCCTGGTTCGCGGTGACGAGCGCGCCCTGCGTCAGGAACGAGCGGCTGATCTTGCCGGTGATCGGCGCCGTGATCTTCGTGTAGCCGAGATTCACGCGCGCCGTCTCGACGTTCGCTTCTTGTTGCTGGATCGCGGCCTCGGCCTGCTGCAGCGCGGCTTGCGCGTCGTCGTTGTCCTGTTGGCTGATCATCTTGTCGCGGCGCAGTTCCGCGTAACGCTCGGCCTTCAGGCGCGCGGTCACGACCGCCGCGCGTGCGCTCGCGAGTTGCGCCTTCGCACTGTCGAGCGCGGCGGCGTACAGCGTCTCGTCGATCTGATACAGCGGCTGACCGGCCTGGACGACGCTGCCTTCCGTGAAGAGGCGCGCCTTCAGGATGCCGCTCACTTGCGGTCGAACGTCCGACACGGCGAGCGGGCTGGTGCGACCGGGCAGTTCCGCGGTCAGCACCGCGCGTTGCGGTTCGATCGTGACGACGCCGACGTCCGGTACGTGGCCTTGCTGTCCGTCGCCGGCTTGTTTGCCGGAGCCGCACGCGGCGACGAGCGTCGCGAGTGCGGCGATGACGACGACGGATCCGCTGACCCGCGACATGGGTACTCCCGTGTTGACCATTCGATGTTCGAACCAGACGGCAACGTCGCCGTCGACACGACCGCTGCGGCGGCGACCTCGCGAAGAGTAGGGGGTTGGCCGGGAGCTCGGCGAGAGCGTCCAAACCCGTGTAGCGCTGCCCTAGTGCAGGTGCATTAGGTTAGCCGCGGCGCGCCCCCAATGGAACGAGTGCGTAGCGGCCGGCGCGTTTACGCGCCGCTGTGCGAAGGACGGGACGTCGGCGGTGCATCCGGCAGCCGCAACAGCGGCGTGCCCATGCGGATGCGGCGTCCGGACTCGATCCCCGGCGCCAACGCAAAGCCCCGCGGCGCGAGCACGATGATCGTCGAACCGTGTTCGAACCAGCCCATCTCGTCGCCTTTGCGCAAGCTCGCGTCGCACGCGATCGCGTTCGGTCCGCGGTAGCGCAGATGCAGCCGCACGTCGACGAACGAAAAGCGGATGCTCGCGACCAGGATCGCCGCGACCGGTACCAGCGCGAGCGCGTGGCCGCCGCGCTCGAGATCCAGTTCGACGACGGCGCGTTCGTTGCGGCAGTACAGCCGTTCGACGCGCGCGAGCGTCGGCGGATTGACGTTCATGACGTCGCCGGCGACGTACGTGACGCGGCGAACGCGACACGCGTACGGCGCATGGAAGCGGTGATACATCGTCGGCGTCAGCCGCAGCGTCGCGTAGCAGCCGTCGCGAAAGCGCTCCGCGAGTTCGGCGGAGACGAGCAGTTCGTCGAGGCTGTAGTCCGAGCCCTTCGCTTGGAACGCGCGCGTGCCGGCGACGTCGCCGCATTGGCCCACGATCGCGTCGCACGGGCTCGTGACGACCGTCGGGTCTGCGTCGATCGTGCGCGCGCCGGGTGCGAGTTCGCGTGTGAAGCAGTCGTGCACGCTCTTGAACGACGCGCGACGCGCGTCGGACAGATCGAGGTCGGAACATGTACGCCACAGTTTCAGCGACACATCGCGGATCCATGGCTGTTCGATGCGGCTGAAGCGGCCGAACCAAATCGTCAGCGCGCGTCGCGGCACGCGGTTCGTGAACCAGAAGTTGAGCCGGTCGCGGATGAGCCGCGGGTCCCAAATGCGGCGCGACGTCATCAAATCTTCATGCCGCTGCGTGAGCCTGCGCCCCGCGTCCGCGGCTGCGAGGTTGTGTGGATCGATTCTCCTGGTACGCGCTCTGCACGGCGGCGTTCACCGCCGTGGTTCCGCCGGTGACCCGGCGCCTGCAACTGTCCAAAGCCAAACATCGCTCGCTCGCGGGCCATTCGCGAATGGCGAAGCGCCTCGCAGAGCAGATGCCGCACTGGGAATACGCGGGCGAGCGGTTCTTCGACTCCGACGGCGCACCGGCCGATGTCGCGGCCCGCCGCAGCGCGGCGATCGAGCGCCTGACGGCGTTGTACGCGCAGCGCTTTCCGAAGACCGTCGCACTGACGGCGCGCGTGCGCGAACGCATTCCCGATCTCGAATTCACGAGCCGTTACCGCGTGCCGTTTCAGTACAGCGCGGTCGTGCGCGCGCGATTGCCGTTCGGCGCGTTCCTGGAGCGCTCCGCCGGCGTCCGCGTCGTCGACCTCGACGGCAACGCGCTGTACGACTTGACCGGTTCGTACGGCGTCAACGTCTTCGGCTACGACTTCTACAAGGACTGCATCGCTGACGGCGCCGCAAGGGCGCACGCGCTCGGGCCCGTGCTCGGCGCCTACCATCCGGCCGTCGCCGACAACGTCGAGCGGTTGTGCGCGCTGTCGGGACTCGAGGCGGTGTCGTTCCACATGTCCGGCACCGAGGCCGTCATGCAGGCGGTGCGACTCGCGCGCTATCACACCGGCCGCAGCCATCTCGTGCGTTTCGCCGGCGCGTATCACGGCTGGTGGGAAGACGTGCAGCCCGGCGTCGGCAACCCGGTGCAGCCGCACGAGACGTACACGCTGGCGGAGATGGAAGAGCGCACGCTGCGCGTATTGCGACGCCGGCGCGACATCGCGTGCGTGTTGGTAAACCCGTTGCAGGCGCTGCATCCGAATTCCGCCGCGCCCGGCGACTCGGCGTTGGTCGACAGCAGCCGGCGGGCGCGTTTCGATCGCGAGGCGTATCGCGGTTGGCTCGAGCGACTGCGTGCGGTGTGCGACGAAAAAGGCATCGTGTTGATCTTCGACGAAGTGTTCGTCGGGTTTCGCTTGGCGCGCGGCGGCGCGCAAGAATATTTCGGCGTTCGCGCGGATCTCGTCACGTACGGCAAAACGCTGGCCGGCGGCTTGCCGGTCGGCGTCGTCTGCGGAACGCGCGAGTTGATGCGGCGCTTTCGCGCAGACCGGCCGGCCGACATCTGCTTTGCGCGCGGCACGTTCAACGCGCATCCGTACGTGATGGCGTCGATGCAGGCGTTCCTCGAACGGCTCGATCGGCCGGAGGTTCGCGCGCTGTACGACGGGCTCGACGCGACGTGGGACCGCCGCGCCGCCGCGTTGAACTCGCGGCTCGAGACGGCGGGCGTGCCGGTGCGGGTTGCGAATATGTCGACGATTTGGACCGTCTACTACACGCAACCGTCGCGCTACAACTGGATGCTGCAGTACTACCTGCGCGCCGAAGGGCTCGCGCTCAGCTGGGTCGGTACCGGCCGGCTGATCTTCGGCCTCGACTACGCAGAGGGCGACTTCGCGGAAGTCGCGGAGCGTTTCGTCGCGGCGGCGCGTGCGATGCATGCGGATGGTTGGTGGTGGACGGCGCCGGAGCTCACCGATCGCGCGATTCGCCGCCGCGTCCTGCGCGAGATGCTCGCGCAGCGGTTCGGCTTCGCGCGACCGTGAGTGCCCGTTAGGTCACTGCGCCGGATTCGGGTCGATCAGCTCGCCTTTGAGGACTTGCAGCGGCGCCCGGTGATACAGCTTGATGTCGTGGAACGGGTCCGTGAGGATTTTCGTCGCCCACACGAGCCCGGTCTGCACGTCCTTCGTCACGCATAGCTGCACCGTGCGGAACAACAACCCGCCGGCACCGATTGCGAGCCAGATGCGACCGACGTTCTCGATGAACTGCCGCGTGTTCGCCGGGGCGGGCAACAAGCCGCCGAGCGTCGGATAGGCGATCAGCGCGAGTGGCGCCAGCGCCCAGATCGTCAACAGCACCACTTTACGTCGCAGGTTATAACCGACCTTGATCGCTTCCTTGTGCTCGTGCGTCGCGTGGTTGACGTAGTCGTAGCCCTTCGGCTCGAAGAAGAAATGGCCCGCCTGACGGCTGGTCATCGCGACGAGCCAGCCGACGAACGCGGCGATGACCGGGTTCGTGAACAGCAACGCGTAAGAACTGAGGAAACTGAGGGCACTGACGAGATGCAGCGACTGATTGATACGGCTGTGGTGATAGTAGCGATGGTCGTCGAAACGTTGGATTGCCAGAGCTTGGCGAAACGTAGTCACGCGCACTTCCATGTCGATTGGACCGCCCGAGGCTACACGCCGAGTTTGACGATAGAGTTACAAGCGTGGCCGGATGCACACTGCGTTTCGAATTTGTGATCGATCGCGCCGAGAACTCGGTCCCGATGATCGTCGACCTTTTCCGTACGAGGACTCCATGACACCACCGCTGCGTCGGCGCTTCGCGACCGGTCGAGACGGTATCGAGATCGCCGCGCTCGATTGGGGCGGCGACGGGCCGATCGCGTTGTTGCATCACGCGAACGGCATGTGCGCGGCGACTT
>DASRZO010000284.1:0-6186 GCA_035686405.1 Pseudomonadales bacterium
TCAGCGCCGGCACCGCTGTCTCGTTCGGCGGACAGCTGCATACGGCGAACGCAGCGCTCGTGACCGTGAACGCGTTGGCGAGCGGCGGCGCGATCGCGTTCGCACCGACCGCGCTCGTCGACGTCGGCGGCGGTGCGGTGCGTCTGCGCGTTCGCGACGACGGCACTGCGGCCCAGCGCATCGGGCTGCCGGCGGCGCCGGTGAACGGATCACTCGATGTCGACCTCGTGACGTTCTACGCGGTCGCCGACGGCACGTTCGATGTCGCCGACCAGGTCTCGCTGCGAGCGCTGCTCGACGCGAGCAACGCACGACTCGACGGGGTACGCACGGCGCTGCCGGGTGCGTCGCTGTCGTTGTCGACTTTGATCACGAGCGCCGGTGCGTTGACCGTCACCGACGCGCTCGATCTCGTCGACTGGCGCTTCGGCGACATGCCCGGCACGTTCGGGTTCCGCAGTAACGGCGACTTGAAGGTGATGGCGAGCATCAACGACGGGTTCGCGGCGACGACGTTCCAATTCGAAGGAGAGGACGTTCCCGTTCTGCGCCCGATTGCAGGACCGAGCTACGGCTACGCGTTCGTCGCCGGCGCCGATGCGACCAGCGCAGATCCGCTCGCCACGACCCAGGGCATCGGCAACGTGACGATCGGACCGGCGACGCGTATTCGCACCGGCTCCGGCGACGTCGACATCCGCGCCGGCGGATCGCTGGTGTTCGCGGGCGCCGACTCGCACATCTATACGGGCGGTGAGACGGACGGCAACGGTTTCGACGACGTCTTTTCCTACGCGTACTTGCACGACGTGCAGTTCCCGACGCACGGCGGCGCCATCGACATCGCGGTCGGCGGCGACGTCGTCGGCGCGAAGACGCGGCAGCTGATCAGTCAGTACATGGCCCGCGTCGGCGGATCGTTCTTCGATCAGTCTGCGCCGACGATGTACGGCGTCGTCTTCGACTACAACTTCGGTCCGGATCCGTTTGGGCAGAACATCGGCTCGTTCGGCGGGGGCGCCGTTCGCATCGCGGCCGGCGGCGACGTCCGCGATCTGTCGGTGATCGTGCCGGAAACGCTGCAACCGGCCGGAACCGTGACGGCGGTTTTCGATCCGTTCTCCATTAGCGCATCCGACAACTCCGTGACGCGCCACGGCGCGACGACGCTCGACGTGTCGGCGCAGGGTGACATCGTCGGCGGCTTGTACTACCTCGGCGGCGGTACTGCGACATTGACGGCAGACCGCTTCGTCCGTCCGACGAGCGGCCCCGGCTTGATGCTCGCGACCAGCGATGCGGCGTTCCACGTTTCCGCACGCGGCGACGCGTACGTCGAGGCCATGTTCAATCCGACGATGCTGCCGCAGGACCCGACGCTGCAGCTGAGCGCGGAGACGAGCTATTTCTTTAGCTACTCCGATTCCGCGCGTCTCGACGTGCGCAGCCTCACCGGCACGGTCACGTTCGGCAACGACACCGATGCGATCCGCAACAGCGTCGACTATTCGTCGGAAACGCGGGCGGAGCGCGTATTGAACATCTATCCGAGCGGCGTCAGCGCGATTGCGCTCACCGGCGACATCGCGATTCTGCACGGCATGACCTTGTATCCGGGAAGCGGCGGGTTTCAGTTGCTCGCGGCGTCAGACATCACCGGACCCGCCGACAGCCTCGGCACCTTGTACGTGCCGGACACCGATCCCGCCGCGTTGCCGAGCATCGCGGCGCCGCAGCCTGACTTGGTCGGCACCGACTTGCGCTTGCCGGCGTCGGGTCAAGCAGACGCCGCGTTGATCCACGCGCCGACGCCGGTGCACGCCGGCGACACGACGCCGAGCGAAATGGTCGCGGCGAACGGTTCGATCGACGCGCCGTTGCTCGCGATCGTGAGCGGCGAAGCGCTGCAGATCTCGTCGCACGCGGACATCGACATCGGCCGCGTCGAGGCACAGAACGTCAATTCGACCGACGTCACCTCGGTGGTGTCCGGCGGCGACATCACCATCCGTTCGCAGCGCAACGCGGACACCGGCCAAGTCATCACCAATTCGAAGGTGATTCGCGTCGGCGGCGGCGGCGAGCTGCAGGTCGTCGCCGGAAAATCGGTGGACCTCGGTTCGTCGGAGGGCCTGCAAACCTCCGGAAATCTCGACAATCCGGCGTTGCCGAGCGGCGGTGCGGACATTTTGGTCGTCACCGGGACTGCGGGCGATCCACAGTTGTCGGCGTTCATCGATCGCTATCTGGTGCAATCGAATCAGTATTCGGACGCGTTGATTCAATTCGTCGAAGCACGCACCGGTACGGACGTAACCGATCCCGCGCAAGCCGTCGCGCTGCTGCGCGCCCAGCCGGTGTCCGTGCAGAGTCAGTTCCTGACGCGCGTGTTCTTCGCCGAGATCAAGGCATCAGGCATCGCTGCGGCGGAGCTGATCGCGCAGAAGGCGCCGGCGGCGGACGTACAGAACGCGTATGCGCGCGGTCGCACGGCGATCTCGACGTTGTTTCCAGACGGCCGCCCGTATGGCGGAGATCTGCGGCTCTTCTTCAGCCAGATCGCGACGCTCGACGGCGGCAACATTCAACTCGTCGTGCCGGGCGGCATCGTCAACGCCGGTCTCGCGACGACGTCGATCAGCAGCAAGAAGCCGTCGGACCTCGGCATCGTCGCGCAGCGCGTAGGCAGCATCGACGTGTATGCGTCGGGCGACGTGCAAGTGAATCAGTCTCGAGTATTCACGCTGGCCGGCGGCGATATCGACATGTGGTCGAACACCGGCAACATCGACGCCGGCAAGGGCGCGAAGACGGCGCTGTCGGCGCCGGGTTTGTCGGTTGTTCTCGGCGAGAACGACTCGGTCGAAAAGATCGTCCCGCCCGACATCAGCGGCAGCGGCATCGCGGCCGCCGCCGGTCCGGAAGGCGAACTGCCGGACATCGTGTTGTCGACGCCGAACGGTTTCGTCGACGCGGGCGACGCGGGCATTCGAACGCCGGGCCGGCTGTTCACGGCGGCGACCGAGTTCCTGGGCCGCGACAACGTCGACGTCGGCAGCTTCGTCGGTGCGCCGGTCGGGACCGTGAGTCTCAGCGCCGATCTGGCAGGTGTCGGCAACAGCGCGACGAGCGCTTCGCAGAGCATCGCGCAAGCAGCCGTCGACGACAGCAAGACGGCGTCGAGCGTGAGTCAGTCGGTGTCCCAATCCGCCCTCGGCTGGCTCGAAGTCTTCCTCGAAGGTTACGGCGACGAACAGTGCGATCCGGCGAGCGATCCGAAGTGCCGAACCGAGAAGACGCAGTGACGCGTCATACAACTGTTACATGCACGCACTATACAAATGCCCCTGGCCGCAACTTCTGGAACCCCACGCGTCATGGCGCGAATAGCACTCGCGACATTGGTGATGCTGTTCGCGTCGCTGCCGGCCTTCGCGAAGGAAGGCTGGTGGAACGACCAGTGGGAATACCGCAAGCCGGTGCTGATCAACACCGGTGCGAACGGCGCGAATCTCTCGCAGGCGGTGCCTGACGGCGTCGTGCTGGTGCGGCTGCACCTCGGCAACTTCGGCTACTTCAACGACACGCTGCCGAACGGCGACGACTTGCGCTTCGTCGCGGCGGACGACGTCACGCCGCTGCCGTACCACATCGAGACCTTCGACGCGGCGAATCAAATCGGTCTCGTCTGGGTCCGCGTCGGCGCGATCCAGCCGCAAGCGACGACGCAGAGCTTCTACATGTACTACGGCAATGCGAAGGCGCCGGGGGCCGGCAGCGGCAGCCAGACGTACGACAAGAGCCAGTCTCTGGTTCTGCATTTCGAAAATGCGAAAGGCGCGCCGCACGACTCGACTGCATACGGCAACAACCCGAGCGAGTTCGGCGCGGCGTACGACGGCGCGTCGTTGATCGGCGGCGGCGCGCGCTTCGACGGCAACGGTGCGATCAAGGTTCCGGCGGCGCCGTCGTTGAACGTACAGCCGGCGAAGGGTTGGACGTTCTCGGCGTGGCTGCGGCTCGACCAACCGCAGCAGGACGGCGCGGTGCTCGACGTGGCCGATCCGGTGAACGGTCGGCTGACGCTGGCGGTGCGGGACACGGCGCCGGTACTCGGCGTGTTCGGCGCCGGCGGCCAAGCGTTGGGCGAGATCGCGACGACGACGGCGCTCGGCGACGCGTGGCACCACGTCGCGGTGACGGTCGAGGGCAAACACGCGCGCATCTACGTCGACGGCAACATCGCCGGCGAAGGCGACGTCGCGATGCCCGACATCAACGGCGCGTACACGATCGGCGGCCGCGGCGACGGCACGCAGCGGCTCGTCAACGCGATCGTCGACGAAGTCGAAGTCGCGTCGGTCGCGCGTTCGCCCGACACGATCGCGCTCGCCGCGCGCAGCCAAGGCATCGGTTCGGCGCTGCTCGCGTTCGGCGAAGACGCGCAGCGCGAGGCGGGCCATCAGGAGTCTTACTTCGTCACCACGCTGCGCAACGTGACGGTCGACGGCTGGGTGGTGATCGGCATCCTCGGTTTGATGGCGATGCTGAGTTGGTACGTGATGATCGCGAAGGGTCTGATCGTCCGCCGGATTCGCGCCGACAACACCGCGTTCATCGCCGCGTACAAAGAGATCGACGACATCACCGATCTCTATCACGAGAAGACGGCGGAAGAAGCGCAGGCGGAAGGCAGCGATCTGCTCGAAGCGGTGCGCGGCCACAAAGGCTACGTCAGTTCGACGCTGTATCACCTGTACAACGCCGGTATGCGCGACGCGCGCGATCGGTTGACGGGTGATTCCGTCGGCGCAGCGCGCACGAAGGTGCTGTCGGCCGAAGCGATCGCGACGATCAAAGCCGCGCTCGACGCACAAAGCGTGCGCGAGTCGCAGCGCCTCAACAGTCAGATGGTGCTGCTGACGCTCGCCGTCAGCGGCGGCCCCTTCCTCGGCCTGTTGGGCACGGTCGTGGGAGTGATGATCACGTTCGCTGCAATCGCGGCGAGCGGCGACGTCAACGTCAATGCGATCGCGCCCGGCATCGCGGCCGCGCTGGTCGCGACGGTCGCCGGCCTCGGCGTCGCGATCCCCGCATTGTTCGGCTACAACTACATCGGCACGCGCATCAAGGAAGTGACCGCCGACAACCGCGTGTTCGTCGATGAATTCATCGCAACCCTTGCAGAAACGTACAGCTGACGGTCGTGCAGACGAACGAAGACAACGAGCCGTACGACGAGGTCAACGTCACGCCGATGCTCGATCTGGCGTACGTGTTGCTGATCATCTTCATCATCCTGACGACGGCGACCGTGCAGGGCATCAAGGTCAACCTGCCGAAGGCGAGCGAAGCGCCGTCGCTCGCCGAATCGAAGACGAAAGCGATCTCGATCACCGGCGACGGTACGATCTACCTCGACACGTTCGTCGTGACGACGGACGAACTCGAATCGCTGTTGCGCCAGTACAAGGCCGCCGATCCGAATTTGCCGGTGATCGTCAAAGCGGACGCGAACGTCGCTTACCAACATGTGGTCGACGTGCTCGACATGCTCGGCAAGCTCGAGATCACGCAGATCGGCCTCGTGACGCAGCGGGTGGTGAAATGAAGCCGGGTATGCGGCGCGCATTGCCCGGCATTGCGATCGGCGTCGCGCTGCTGTTGGTCGGCGTCGGCATCGTTGCGTTAGCGACGCAATTCCTCGCACAAGACGCGAAGCCGCAGAAGAAAGTCGTGCAAGTGCAGGTGTTCCGGCCGCCGCCGCCACCGCCGCCGAAGATCGAAGAGCCGCCGCCACCGCCGCCGCCCGAAGAAGTGAAACTACCGGAACCGGAACCGGTCGCCGACGCGCCGGACGTGCCCGACATGCCGGGGCCGCTCGGTCTCGACGCCGAAGGCGTCGCGGGTTCCGATGCGTTCGGTCTCGTCGGCCGGCGCGGCGGCAACGATTTGATCGGCGGCGACGGCCGCTATCGCTCATACGCGAACCGCGTGAAGGACGCGGTGCTCGATTATCTGACGTCGCGCGACGACATCCGCAAAGAGAGCTACTCCATCGTCGTGCGCGTGTGGATCGGCGCCGACGGGCGAGTGGGACGCTACGAAATCGTCGGTTCGAGCGGCGATCACAAGCTCGACGAAGCGCTGCAAGGCGCGCTCGCGAGCATGACCGACGTCGGCGGT
>DASRZO010000285.1:0-7618 GCA_035686405.1 Pseudomonadales bacterium
GGCAAGGTACGCGAACTGAGCGTCAAGAAAGGTGACCGCATTCTGTTTGGCAAGTACTCGGGCTCGGAGATCAAGATCGACGGCAAGGAGTACGTGATCATGCGGGAAGAAGACGTGATGGCGGTGTTGAAGTAACCAACCAGACGGATTGAGGAAAAGGAAAAGACGATGAGCGCGAAGAAGATCGTATTCGACGAGGACGCACGCAAGCGTCTGGCGAGAGGCGTCGACATTTTGGCCGATGCCGTGAAGGTGACGCTGGGGCCGAAGGGTCGTCACGTCGTGTTGAGCAAGAGCTGGGGCTCGCCGACGGTGACGAAGGACGGTGTGTCGGTCGCCAAGGAAATCGAACTCAAAGACAAGTTCGAGAACATGGGCGCGCAGCTCGTCAAACAGGTCGCGAGCAAGACTTCCGACGAAGCAGGCGACGGCACCACCACCGCGACCGTCATCGCGCAAGCGGTTCTGCGCGAAGGCTCGAAGGCGGTCGCCGCCGGCGTCAACCCGATGGATCTGAAGCGCGGCATCGACCAGGCCGTTAAAGTGGTCACGGAAGGTCTCGAGAAACTCTCGACGCCGTGCACCGACCCGAAAGCGATCGCGCAAGTCGGTGCGGTGTCGGCGAACTCGGACCAGGCGATCGGCGACCTGCTCGCCGAAGCGATGGAGAAGGTCGGCAAGGAAGGCGTCATCACCGTCGAAGACGGTTCGGGCCTCGAGAACGAACTCGAAGTCGTCGAAGGGATGCAATTCGACCGCGGCTATCTGTCGCCGTATTTCATCACCAAGCCGGACCGCCAAGTCGCCGAACTGGAAAACCCGCTGATCCTGCTGCGCGACAAGAAGATTTCGTCGGTACGCGAGATGCTGCCGGTGCTCGAAGCGGTCGCCCGAGCCGGCAAGCCGCTCGTCATCATTGCCGAAGACATCGAAGGCGAAGCGCTCGCGACGTTGGTCGTCAACAAGCTGCGTTCGATCGTCAGCGTTGCCGCCGTGAAGGCGCCGGGCTTCGGCGATCGCCGCAAAGCGATGCTCGAAGACATCGCGATCCTGACGGGTGCGAAGGTCATTTCCGACGACACCGGCATGCAGCTCGAGAAGGCGACGATCGACGATCTCGGCACTGCGAAACGGATCGAAATCTCGAAAGAGAACACGACCATCGTCGGCGGCTCGGGTAAGAGCAAGGACATCAAGGGCCGGATCGCACAGATTCGCCGCGAAATCGACGACACGAAGTCGGACTACGACCGCGAGAAGCTGCAAGAACGGCTCGCGAAGCTGGCCGGCGGCGTGGCCGTCGTGAAAGTCGGCGCCGCAACCGAAATCGCGATGAAGGAGAAGAAGGCGCGCCTCGAAGACGCACTGCACGCGACGCGTGCCGCAGTCGAAGAAGGCGTAGTCCCCGGCGGCGGTGTCGCGTTGCTGCGCGCGGCGAAAGGTCTCGACAAGCTGAAGGGCGCCAACGAAGACCAAGACACCGGCATCAAGATCCTGCGCCGTTCGATCGAAGAGCCGTTGCGGCAGATCGTCGCGAACGCCGGCTACGAACCGTCGGTCATCGTCGACAAGGTGAAGAGCGGTAAGGGCAACTACGGCTTCAATGCCGCGTCCGGCGAATACGGCGACATGATCGAGCTCGGCATTCTCGATCCGACGAAGGTGACGCGGTTGGCGCTGCAGAATGCGGCAAGCGTCGCGAGCCTGATGTTGACGACGGAAGCGTTGATCGCCGATGCGCCGGAGAAACCGAAGGCGGCGGCCGGCGGTCACGACCACGACCACGACCACGGCGACTTCTGATCGCGCGCGAAGACGTTCGACAGGGGTTTCCGACCGACGACGGCGCGTTCATCGAACGCGCCGTTTTCGTTTCCGCCGACAGTTCGATCGAGGCGCGATCCGCCGAACCGAGATGCATGATCGTGCTCTGCGACGAGAGTCGCGATCGAACGTGACGGTCAGAGCAAGAACGACAGCAGCGTCGCGATTCCGAGGAACGAGAAGAAGCCCGACACGTCGGTGACCGTCGTCAGCACGATCGTCGAGCTGGTGGCGGGATCCTGACCGAAGCGGGCCATCATGATCGGAATGAACGCGCCGGCGACGCCGGCGATCGTCATCGACGCGACCATCGCGAGACCGATCACGAGCGCGAGTCCCCACGACTTGCTCCACACGTAGACCGACAGCGACGTGACGAGCGCGATGCCGATGCCGTTCAACATGCCGGCCGCCATTTCCTTGCGGACGACGCGCAGCCACGCGTTCACGCCGATCTCGCGCAGCGCGAGGCCGCGCAGCGTCACCGCGAGTGCCTGCGAGCCCGAGTTGCCCGATTGACCGGCGACGACCGGCATCAACACCGCGAGTGCGGTGAACTTCGCGATCGTACCTTCGAACAACCCGACGACCGACGCCGCGAGAAACGCGGTCACCAAGTTGATCTGTAGCCATGAATGGCGTTTCCGAATGGTGGTCCACACCGTCGATAGCGCGTGTTCGTCCTTGCCGGCGCCGACCATCGTCTGCAGGTCCGACAATGCATCTTGTTCGACCGCGTCGAACAAATTCTCGCTGCGGATGATTCCCGAAAAGCGGCCCTGCAGGTTCACGACCGGCAGCGTGTTGACGTTGTACCGACCGATGCCCGCCGCGATCTCTTCGCGCGTCGTGAACTCGTCCACCTGCCACTTGATCGCTCGCATGATCGTGCCCACGCGCACGTCCGGCGCCGAGGCGATCAACGACTGCAAGTCGACGGCGCCGACCAGATTGTCGTCGGCGTCGACGACGAACAGCGTCCGCGCGAGCCGTGTCTGACAGTGCTGCACGCGCGCGAGACATTCGTGAACTTGCGTCTGCGTCGTCACGTGCAGGGCTTGGATTTCCATCAGCGCCGCGGCCGAATCTTCGCGGACGCGCAAGATGCGCTCGGCTTCGCGCTTCACCGCCGGCGGCAGCGTCTCGACCAGCGCTTCGCGCCGCCGGCGCGGAATGGTGCGCAGGCATCGGAACGCGTCGCGCGGTTCCATCGCCGCGATGACGTCGGCGCGGCGGCGCGGCGGAAACGCTTCGATCAAGCGGCCGGCGGTGTCCGCATCGAGGTGGCGCAACGCGATCACCGCGCGCGTCACGCTGCCTTCTTCGATCCACGCGAGCAGTTCTTCTTCGGACTGGCGTGTCAGCACACTGACCGCGACGTCGGGCGCCGCGCTCAAGACCTCGTCGGACAACATCATGTTCGGCTCCGCGGTCGACCCATCAGAGAGACCAACAACTGCGCCCACGAACCGATGATCAATACCGGCAGATTGATCGGGCGCGGATTCGCGTCGGCGTCGGTGAGACGCAATGCGCGAACGAGATCGCCGAGGCGCAACACGCCGGCGAAACGTTCGGCTTCGTCGAGCACCGGCAAGCTGTCGTGGATCTGCCACTCGGGCAGGCGCATCGCGTGGTCGAGCAGCAATACGCTGCGCAGCACCGGCCGCTGTACCAACGGTAGATCGGCCATGCGTTGCGTCGGCGCCGCGCGCGCGACGTCGACCAGCGCGACTTGGCCGGCGTAGCCTTCCAAATCGTTGACGAGATAGATCCACGATTCGCCGCTCGAGCGTGCATGGCCGACGCGATCCATGATCGTCGCCGCGGTCTCGGATAGATGCGCGATCGGCGGGCGATCGTCGAGCGCCGACAGCACGCGGTCGCGCGGCAACACCAACGCGCGCGCGATGCGCGCGCGCTGCCGCTCCGGAAAGCTGGCGAGCCGATGCTCGCGCACCTCGCGTCGCGCGCCGCGTAACATGCGGATCACGTTGATGTCGACGCCGGCCTCGACGATCGCCTGATCCCACGGCAAATCCGGCAGCTCGTCTTGCACGACGTTCAGCCACCACACCGGCGCGTGGCGCAGCAGCAGCGCGAGATCGTTCGGATCGCATTGCGACAGCGCCGCGGCGCGCTCGTCGGCGCCGAGCTTCGCGAGCGCGACGCAACACGCCGGCGCGTCGGCGCGCATCCATTCGTGCATCAGTTCGACGTCGATCGCCGTCACGGGTTCTGATCCGGTTCGACCAGCAACGGTCGCGTCGCGAGATAACGACCGGGCACGTGCACGACGCCGTCGGCGCTTTCGACGATGATGCTGGTCTCGGTGACCTCGATCACGCGGCCGCGCACGTTGCCGACGCGAATGCGCGCGCCGGGGCGAACGAGCTCCGGGAACCGGCGCATCGTCATCAAATCCTGCACGAAGCCGATGCTGCCGATCGACAACGCGATACCGACGCTCGCGACCAGCGCGATGACGACGCCAACGAGCGCGTTGAGGATCCAGCCGACGTAGACGCCGACGAGGTCGAGCGCGAGGACGATCGAGAAGAACAGGATCGCGGTGTAGGTGACGCGCCGCAGCAGGTGTTCGCTGCCGGTGCTGACGACGCGCGAGCTGCGCCCCATCAGATCCTGACCGGCGACGCCGAGCAGGTGGCCGAGTACCACGACGGCGACCGCGGCGAGGAAGGCGGGGCCGTGCACCGCGAGGGTCGCGAGCGCGTCGCCGAGCGCGGGCGCCGCGAGCATGCGCACCGCCATCACCAGACCGCCGATCAGCATGCCCCAGAACGCGATCCCGCCCATGACGCCGACGGTCTCGGCGCCGAGGTGCAGCCAACGCCGTCCCGCCGACGCGATCAGTGCGCGCAATGCATAACCACCCAACAATGAACCGGCGAGTACGGCCAGAGCAGTGAAGGTGATGTCCATGTGCGAAACCAATCCCTTACTCAGAGTCGAATGCTAGCCGCCAAACGTGTCGCGCGCTGAGCACCGATGCGCGTTTCGGTCGCCGCTCGCAGCTGCTCGCCATGGCGAGCTTCGCACCGGCTGCTCTCAATCGCCGGTACGCGACATCACGAGATCGATGCGTCGGTTGCGCGCGCGCCCCTCGGCGGTGTCGTTGCTGGCGATCGGCCGGGTCTCGCCGTAACCCATTGCCGAGATCCGATACGGCGCGAGGTCGGACATGTTCTGCAACAGGAAGGCGCGGACGGCGTCGGCGCGTCGCTGCGACAGTTCCAGGTTCGATTCGTCGCTGCCGAACGAGTCCGTGTGACCTTCCACCGTGATGATCGAGTCGTCGAGGATCTGAATCGCCTGCTCGACCTTCAACATCAGCTGTCCGGACTCGGCCTTGATCGTCGATGCGCCGCTGTCGAAGTTGAGCCCGACGAGTCGAATGACGATCGAATTGCCGATGCGCATCACTTCCGCTTCGTTCGGTGCGAACAGCCGCTCGACGCGCGCTTGTTGATCGCGGCGCTCCTGCTGTTCCGTCAGCAAGGTGTTCAGCGCGACTGCTTCCTTCGACGTTTCGCCGAGGGTGCGTTCGAGCGTCGCGATCCGCTCGTCGCGGTCCTGCAGGTCCGAACGCAACTGCGCGAGCTCGCGCTGCGAGTCCTTCACGGCGCCCACGGTCGCGGCGGCCGTCGACGCGACGCCGTTGGTCAAATCGGGCGTCACGCCGAGCGTGTTCGCGATGTCGACGATCGGCGCCTCGGACCGCAACAACAGTTCTTCCCAGGTGCGGTCACCGCCGTTGACTGCGCGGATCTGCGCGGCGAGATGCAGGGCGTGGCTCGCTTGTTCCTTCGCTTGTTTCGCGAGCAGCCGCGCCCGATCGGTATCGTAGCGGTCTTCGACGATCGCGCGGTCGGCCTCGGCCAACGACGCGCGCGCCTGACCGAGTGTGACCGGCGCGTATTTCTCGACGTTTTCTTGATCGGCCTGCGCGAGAAGATGGCGCGCGTCGCGCAGGATCGCGCCTTTGATCGCGTCGAGTTCGGCCGCGCGATACGTCTGCGTCGCTTCGGCCGCCTGCGTCTGCGCTTTTTCGGAATTACCGCGTTCGAGCGTGGTCGCGGCCTTGTTGAACTGCTCCTCGGCGGTGGTGAAGAGTTTCGCCGCGAGTTGGTCCGCCTTTGCGGCCAGCGCGTTCGTGCGCGCGGTCAACGCCGAATCGAACATCGACCGGCCGACCTTCATCGTGTCGTTGGCGCCCGCGATCGCGGCGAGCGAATCGTTGATGGCGGCGTTGATCTTCGCTGCTGAACGACCGTGTTGGGCCGCGTCCTTGGCGCGACCGTATGCGTTCGTCGCCTTTGCCCAGGCGTTCGGCGCCAACAACGGCATCTGATCTTGGCGCGCTTGCGCCATTGCGGCGTCGATCTTCGCGAACGTCGAGTCCTCCGCGTGCGCGGCTACGCCGAACAACGCCGCGAGCGCGATCGTCGCGCACAACACGAACCGCATGAGGCTGCTCCGAATCCGTTGGGAACCGTTCGCGTGAACGGGGACATAGCGTACCGTGGAACGGCGCGCCTCACAGCAGGGTGCTCGAATTTTTCGATTGCCGTCGACGCCGCGTCGAACACGGACGTTGTTCGGAAGCCGGGCGCCGAACCGACGGTCGGAGAGTCGCGTCGCGCGTCAGGCGTGCTCCATCCACGGGAAGTCGCGATAGTTGAACCGCCGCTCGATCGTCGGCTTGATCACCGCGAAATAGGGCGACAGGTCGAAGTCGCGCGGCGTGTACGCCGTGTGCGAACGAACGCGGTAGACCCAACGTCGGCTCGAACCGTCGGCGCGCGATTCGAGGTCCGGTAGGATCGGGTAGCGTACCGACTCGAACGCTTGCGCGATCAGCGAACTACAGATCGCCCGCGTCGGTTCGCCGCTGCCGAACGTGAGCAAGTTGCGGCGCCAACCCTCCGGCACCGGCGGCATCGGGAACAGAAAGCGGGCGAGGTCCCAGACGTTCTTCAGATCGTACGTGTAGCCGATTCGCGCGATGACGAATGCGATCAGCCGATCGCGATCTTCGTCGCTGAGCCCGACGGGCCGGCAGATCCGCACGTTCGCGTCGCCGTATTTCTCGAACGGCACCGCCGCTACGCCGAGTTCCACGTCGGCTTCGACGAGCGGCGCGGACGCGGCACTGCCGACGCAGATCGCCGAGTGCGACCACGTCGATTGCGTCAGGTACTTGATGGCGGTGCTGATGCGCGACGCACCTTCGACCAGCAACACGTCGCCGGGTTGAATGTAGTCGCGCCAGCTCGCCTCGCCGCCGCTGACCACCGTGGGTCTGTAGTACTTCGCCGGCGCCGCGACGTAGCGCGCGAGACGTCGGCCGAGGCCGCTCAACAATCGGTTCACTGTCGATTCCGCCGGAACGCGTCTTCACGAGCACGCGGAGCGGCGATCTTAACTGTAGCGTCGCAGCGCTGGACCGCCGCACGTCACGACGCGAACGCGTCAGGCGAGGTCGGCCGCGAGGCTCGCGCGAATCGGTTCCGGAATCGGGTCGAGCCGATACGACAACAGGGGATGATCGATGCCGATCGCGATTTTCGCACCGGCTTTGACCGCGGCGATCTGGTCGGGCGACAGCTCGAAGCGCAGGAAATGCACCGCCGCGGTCTTCTCGTCGGTGCTGCGCGGTAGATCCTCGTTCGCAATCGGATGGATCGGCGCGTGCGCACCGACGCGGATCCACACGCGATGTTCGACGCCGATCAGCTGCGCGAGCGCAGTGCGCCGTTCGGCGACATCGTCG